>JAJEAQ010000607.1 GCA_022822685.1 Trichodesmium sp. jk18x7bins.61 | reverse complement strand
CTCCACAGCCATTGTCATCATTATGAACACATGAGCTTGGAGAAATCCTAGACTAACTAGGAGCCGGATGAGGCGAAAGTCTCACGTCCGGTTCTGAAGGAGAGGCGCCCCGAATAATATCGGGCGTCGACTCTAACTACCTAACCACAGCCGAAAAACCACAAACTCAACCTAACGCTACAATCATTTACGATTGTTGAGTCACCTTTTCCTATGTCCAGATCTACCCAAACCCGAAACACTCAATCTGTCCAACCCCATCCTCAAAATACTATCCGTATCCGAGGAGCTAGACAACATAACCTAAAAAACATCGATCTGGAACTGCCACGCGATCGCCTCATTGTCTTTACGGGAGTTTCTGGTTCTGGCAAATCATCTCTGGCTTTCGACACAATTTTTGCTGAAGGTCAACGCCGTTACGTTGAATCTCTCAGCGCCTATGCCCGACAATTTCTTGGACAACTCGACAAACCAGACGTAGATGCTATAGAAGGATTAAGTCCAGCTATTTCCATCGACCAAAAATCTACATCCCATAATCCCCGTTCTACTGTCGGCACTGTCACTGAGATTTACGACTACCTCAGATTACTATTTGGTCGAGCTGGAGAACCCCTTTGTCCTATCTGTCACCATCATATTGCTCCACAAACAATCGATGAAATGTGCGATCGCGTCATGGCTCTTCCAGACCGCAGCAAATTTCATATCCTCGCCCCTCTTGTCCGAGGTAAAAAAGGCACACATCGTAAACTTTTGTCCAGTTTAGCTTCCCAAGGATTTGTCAGAATCAAGGTCGATGGAGAGATTTTTGAACTCTCAGAAAACATCGAATTAGACAAAAATTATACACATACTATAGAAATCGTTATTGACCGACTTATTAAAAAACCTGATATAGAGGAACGTTTAGCAGATTCTCTCAGCACTGCCCTCAGTCAATCTACTGGAATTGTAATTATCGACGTATTAAATGACACATATGCACGGATAGGGGCAGTGGGGAATAAAAATAGGTATAACTCAACCTCGGCAAAAAAAGCAACTTCAGCTAATCCTAAATCAGTCAATAATTCGACAAATTTCAGTCAGGAACTAGAAACAGAAATAGAAAAATCTCAGACTCAAATCGTATTTTCCGAAAAATTTGCCTGTCCAGAACATGGGGCAGTAATGGAAGAATTATCACCGCGCTTATTTTCTTTCAACTCTCCCTACGGCGCTTGTCCTACTTGTCATGGTTTGGGTAGTTTAAAGCAATTTTCGTCAAAATTAATCGTACCTAACCCCCATACACCGTTATATTCAGCGATCGCTCCTTGGTCAAACAGAGAAAACCCTTACTATTTTTCTCTACTTTATAGTCTGGCAGAAGCTTACGGATTTGATATAGAGACACCCTGGAATCAGTTAAGCAAAAAAGAGCAAAAACTTGTACTTTACGGCAGCGACGAACCAATCTGGATAGAAACCAAAAATGGGGATGGAGATTATCGCTACTACCCAGGAGTTATCCCAACCCTGGAAAAGCAATATCAAGAAACTGGTTCAGACTTAATCAAACAAAAATTAGAACAATATATAGTTAATCAAATCTGCGAAACTTGCCTAGGCAAAAGACTCAAACCAGAGGCACTCTCGGTAGAGGTTGGGCAGTGTAAAATTACAGACTTTACAGAAGTTTCGATTCGGGAATGTTTGGAGAGGATTAATAATCTACAACTGAGCGATCGTCAAGGCAAAATCGCCGAATTAGTACTCAGAGAAATTAGGGCCAGATTACAATTTCTGCTGGACGTTGGTTTAGATTATCTCACATTAGACCGGGCAGCCATGACACTTTCTGGAGGAGAAGCCCAAAGAATTAGACTAGCAACACAAATCGGTTCTGGTTTAACAGGAGTTCTCTACGTTTTAGATGAACCAAGTATTGGTTTACATCAACGAGATAACAGTCGTCTGTTGCAAACTTTAATCAAACTTAGAGAGTTAGGCAATACTTTAATAGTTGTCGAACATGACGAAGAGACTATTAGAAAAGCTGACGAAATTATTGATATTGGTCCAGGTGCAGGGGTAAATGGTGGGCGGATAGTTTCTCAGGGAAATCTTGAGACATTATTAGCAGCAGAAGAGTCAGTAACTGGCGCTTATCTATCTGGCAGAAAAGTCATTGCTACCCCTCTAGAAAGAAGAACTGGAAATGGTAAGTCTCTACTGTTGAAAAATTGTCATCGTAACAACCTCAAAAATATAGATGTAGAAATTCCCCTTGGGAAACTTGTCTGTATTACAGGAGTTTCCGGTTCTGGGAAATCTACTTTAATTAATGAGTTACTTTATCCAGCTTTGCAACGTCATCTCAGCCGTAACGTTCCATTTCCAAAAGAGTTAGAAAAAATCAAAGGGTTAAAGGCAATTGATAAAGCGATTGTGATTGACCAATCGCCTATCGGTAGAACTCCTCGTTCAAATCCAGCCACTTATACGGGAGTGTTTGATGTAATTCGGGGAGTATTTGCGGAAACTATTGAAGCCAAAGCCAGAGGTTATCAACCGGGGCGATTTTCCTTTAATGTCAAAGGGGGCAGATGTGAAGCTTGTGGAGGGCAAGGAGTGAATGTGATTGAGATGAATTTTCTACCTGATGTTTATGTGCAATGTGAAGTTTGTAAGGGTGCAAGATATAACAGAGAAACTTTACAAGTGAAGTATAAAGATAAGTCAATTGCTAATGTTTTGGATATGACTGTAGAGCAAAGTTTGGAGGTATTTAAAAATATTCCTAGGGCAGCGAGTCGATTACAAACTTTGGTAGATGTTGGGTTGGGTTATATTAGATTAGGTCAATCTGCACCGACTCTTTCTGGTGGAGAAGCTCAGAGAGTAAAGTTAGCTTCGGAATTATCTCGGCGAGGCACTGGAAAGACTATTTATTTAATAGATGAACCAACAACTGGTTTATCTTTTTATGATGTTCATCAGTTATTGAATGTTTTGCAAAGATTGGTAGATAAAGGAAATTCAATTGTAGTGATTGAGCATAATTTAGATGTGATTCGTTGTGCTGATTGGGTGATAGATTTAGGTCCTGAAGGTGGGGAGAAAGGAGGAGAAGTTATTGTTTGTGGAACGCCAGAGGAAGTGGCAACCAATTCTCAGTCTTATACTGGAAAATATTTGCGGGAGGTGTTGCGACAATATCAATCTAGATTTGAGGAAAATTAATGTAGGTTGAACTGGAGCGATCGCCGATGCCAAATTTTCCCTACTCCGAATCTTTTATCCCCGAAAAAATCTAATTATATATAAGTGGGAGAAAAATTTGTCAGATATTTTGCCTGAATATTTACTCTTGTTTTGGAAAAGTTGAGATTTTCTGAAGTCGAGCGATACCTTATGGAAAATTTTTCACTTTCCGGCTTTCTCATCCCCCGAAAAAATCTAACTATATATAAGTGGGAGCAAAATTTGTCAAGCCGAATGTTTTATCTCTCTTGAATAACGGGGGCGACAGGGAGTTCCTAAACATACCTTACCTGCGGGCAGATCTTCAAATACGCTACTCCTAGCACCAATCACAGTATTTGGTCCAATATTAACTCCAGGGCCAATCAAACAATCTGTCCCTATCCATA
Source organism: Trichodesmium sp. jk18x7bins.61 (assembly GCA_022822685.1). GTDB lineage: Bacteria > Cyanobacteriota > Cyanobacteriia > Cyanobacteriales > Microcoleaceae > JAJEAQ01. The sequence continues at coordinate 8,697 of JAJEAQ010000607.1, read as the reverse complement.
CACCGTTATCAATAGCAATACTAGCTGTTTTCAAGCCAAATTTAGGATCTTCTATATCGTGACTGCCAGTACAGAGGTAACTTTTTTGAGAGATAACGCAATGTTGACCTATTTCTATATGTTCGAGACTGTATAAAACAACATCATCTCCAATCCAACTATAGTCACCGATCGCGATTTTCCATGGATAAGTAAATCTTGCAGTGGGGCGAATTAAAACTCCTTTACCAACTTTCGCTCCAAACAAAATTAATATTAGTCGCCTTACACCATATAGGGGTTGAGGAGTTAATGGAAAAGTAATTGCTTGTACAAACCACCACAGTAGTACAAACCAACCAGGTTTGCCTCGCTCATACCAAGATTGATCGTATTTACTCAGATCAACCCAAGATTCTATTTGTCTATCATTTACCATCGGAGATTAATTTTTTTTAGATTTGATGTTGTTATATCTATATCCCGTAGCTTTGAAATTATGAATTTGTAGAGGTGGATTTTAAACATCAATAATTTCGATTTGAGCCGAATATCTTCTCTACAATCATGATGCTAACAAAAATGATATTTAAAGAACTAAAGATTAACTTTAAACTTAATTATGAAAATTTTACTAAACATAATTTAAGAAGGAAAAAAATATGGGTGAAGAAAATAGGTTGAATCTCTGCCTTTTTTCCTTACTCCCCCAAGGCTTGCTGAATATCAAATTTTGTTGCCTAAGTATTTTGCTACTAACTACTACTGACTGAATCTACCTGAGCAACTGATTGAGATTCTGTAGTTTTCTCTATATTTTCAATAATATTTAATTGACCACCAAAATTTTTAAGTTCATAAAGTTTAGCACCAATTTGATACTCATACTGACTGAGTAACTTACCATAGATATATCCTGCTTTACCATCTAAAAATCCTAGTTGAATAAAATAGAATAAGATAAATCTCAGCAGTGGTTTAAATGGTAATCGAACCCATATTTTCTTGAGAAATCGTTTCCGCTGTACTGCATCTCCAAAGAAACTTGCACCAATAGTTCCACTTTCATCCTTACCAGTTAGTACATTATAATATACCCTTGCTTCCCAATTAGAATAACGGTTATGCCTTTCAATCCAGTGAAATAAGTCACGAAAATCTTCGTGAATCATATCGTTTTTTAGATACCCTGCATCGCCAGTCAAAACAACATGCTCATGAACTTCATTATCTCCTGTGTTGCGAACTCCCTCAGTTCCCAAGTTTTCGTAGCGACCTTCTTTGTGCTTAAATAAACGCATGTTCCAATCTGGGTATTTACCACCATGGCGAATCCATTTACCTAGAAAGAACACTCTTCGATTCAGATAGTAACCGCAGTATTTTTGGTCCTTAATAGCTGTAGCAATCTCATCCCAAAGCTCATTGGTGATACGCTCGTCACAATCAACAATCAGTATCCAGTCATTCCGAAATGGCAAATTTTCTAAAGACCAATTCTTCTTTTTTGGCCATCTACCATTAAAGTGGAACTGTACTAAATTTGCTCCATAGCTTTTAACAATTTCAGCACTACGATCACTACTTTGAGAATCTACCACAAAGATTTCATCTGCTCTTGCTACACTTTCTAGGCAAGCTGGTAAATTTCTTTCTTCGTTCTTAGCAGGAATTAGAACTGAGACGGGTATCTTAGATGATGTCATAGCTTAATTAATCAATGAAGAATGCTTTAATTTATGTTCTTGGGAGTGCTCGATGTAGATATCATGCCCTGAATGGCTGCACTTAAATAACCTATTTGACCATAGGCATAAACGAAGTTATCAAAACGTTTAGCCGGATCTGTAATATTTTTTACAGACTTATATATACCTCTAATTATTCTCCCCCCCCCTCGCCTGAGCTGGCCTATTCCCGCTTTACCTGCTAATTGTTCTCGGTAACATTCGCTAATACCTTGCCACCAACCGCGTTCAATAAACCAGGATGGTTTTACTCTTTCTGGGGCGACGTTATGAGCCACTAATGCTTCTGGTAAATAGGCTACTTGCCAACCTTGCTTTATTGCCAATTCTGTGGTATACAATTCTTCGTTTGATAGTAATTTTTTACCAATTCGGCCTAGATGAGTATCAAAACCACCAATTTGTTCCAGAAATGTGCGACGAATTGAATAGTTGAGACCTCTAGGAGTCAAAGCAGGCTGATTTATGTTTACAACAGACTCACCCAAGTCATAGTAACCCAAATTTCCTGACAGTTCTGTAGAAAGCCATTTAGGGGGGCTGATTCCTTCTGGCCAGATTAGTGTAACTTTGCCTCCAGCGATCGCTAGTTTTTCATTACTTTGATAAGCTTCCCGTAGTACCCTCAGCCATTGAGAACTAGCAACAGCATCATCATCAAGATAAGCTAAAATTTCTGCGCTGGCTACTTTGGCGCCTGTATTTCTGGCCATAGATAATCCTAAGACTGGCTCACAGATATACTTAAGGTTAGGATGGGGATATCTTGCTTCTACGACTTCGCGTGTGCGATCGCTCGAAGCATTATCAACTACTACTACTTCAAAGCTACCAGGAAAATCCTGTGCTAATAGGCTATCTATTGCTGCTCCTAAGTAAGTGTCCCGATTATGAGTACAGATAATGGCTGAAATTTTGGCCATAGTCAATTATTAATGTTTGACTCTGGAGTTATTGAGGATATTTGCGTGATTTACCCACACTAAAAGCGACAGCGACTGATAAAAATGTGATGATTTCACAGGTAGTTGCCAGTGTTTTATTGTCCACAAGCTACACAGTCAGGCTAACTGCATGCTTTAAATTCAGACTCCATTCTTCAGTTTACCTTAATCTTGAATCAGGGATTGAGAGTTAGGAATTCGGGGAGTCTGGAGAAATCAAGTGCCACAGGCTGATCATCTTTGATTTAACAGGAGGGTGGTAATCCAATGAATTCTGCTCAAGCTAATTATCAGAAGTTAATCTTAGTTACAGGGCCTGCTCGTTCTGGTAAAAGTGAGTGGGCAGAAAGTTTAGCTATTAGTTACAGGAAACAGGTAATCTATGTCGCTACATCTCAAGTTGATTCTAGTGATGTAGAGTGGCAAACTCGAATTGAAAAACATAAAAATCGTCGTCCCCATGATTGGATAACTTTAGAAGTACCTGTGAATCTATCAGAAACTATAGCTACTTATGCCCATCCAGACTTTTGTATTTTAGTTGATTCTTTAGGTACTTGGTTAGCTAATATTTTGGAACAAGATGAACATACTTGGAATGAAACTTTAGAAATAATAATTAATAGTCTTTTACAAGTTAGTAGTGATGTGATTTTAGTAGCTGAGGAAACAGGTTGGGGAGTAGTTCCTTCTGCTCCGATTGGCCGGTTATTTCGCGATCGCCTTGGTAGTCTTATTCGTCGAGTGGGTGTTATTTCCGAATCTGTTTATCTGGTTACTGGCGGTTATGTCTTGAATCTCAGTGTTTTAGGCGTACCTTTAAAACTTTAATTCTTAATTCATTCTCAAGGAATAAATTATTGATGTGATCCCTAATTTAGATCATGAATAAGTTAAAATCAGTGTAGATCTTAGGGCATTAAATTGTTTGGAGTATCTCTCAAAGTACAAAAATCGAACTTAAAGTTATGGCATCCTATAATCAAATCAGACAATACATTGCCTATTGGTTTCAGCTAGGGAAAAAAGTATTAATCAGGAATGGCCAAGAGGCTAGAAGGCCTGAAGTTCTTCTTTCAAGCGATCGCTACAGCCAATAGTTTGAGGAATGTTGGCAGAAAATTTTATCTCCTGAATCGGGAGATTGTTATTTAGAGGGAACGGAGCAAACGATTCAAGAGTTGTTAAAAATTGGTAAGTCAGAAGAAATTCCTCAAACATCTTCAGAAATTAATGAACATTCTCTCAAACACTTGTAGGGAAGCTCAATGTAACTTTCCTAGGTAGTGCTGCATAGTAATGGTCAAGTGCCAAATATTTTAGTGATTAATTACAGAAACTAATGAATTATATTAACTTATCACAATCATCAAAGGACTACCACTTTTCGTTACATAGTTATAAAATTTCCCGCCTACTTACTGAATCGATTAAGCCGAATGTCGCCTGGTGAGTTTTTAGTTAATTTTTGGTTTTGGTAGAGAATTATACTGATAATATGCTTGGACTTGGAAAACTGTAACAGTTTCATCAAAATGGAGTTCTCAATGTTTCATATACGAGTACCGCAAACAACAGCAACAATTCAGTTGTTAAAATTCCCAAATCGGACAAATGTAACAATAGCAAACCAGGAGAGAAGACAAAATAGACAAATACCACCAGAACAAGAATTCATAAGCGTATTTGACTTGACATTGGGAAGTTCATTCAGCAAACCTATACAAGCTCAATCCTGGCCAATGAAAGTTAAGAAGGTAAATTCGTATGATGATGTTTCAACTACTGTTCAACGTATGCAAAGAGAATCTTCAACTCCTACTTCGGCTGGAGTTTCATCCTTAGCACCAGATTTTAATCAGCCTGGATTTTGGAAGTTTCAGGAAATTTTAAAAACAGATTGTCTGAACGTGATAGGAGAAGATCATATAGAATCAAACGAAAAAAGAGATGAAGAACTAAAATTTTGTTCTGAATATGCTAAATCGTCGAATTATTGGTACGAGGATGAATTTCCTCAAATTATTGATGAATCTAGGATCTGCATTAAAGCTGATCCACTTAATCTGGGTTTTTTTCAATATATACAATTTTTAAAAGAAATGCTTCATCAATTTTCTTTTCCAATAAAAAGGGAAGGTAGTTTCTTTTCTAAACTATTTAACCCTAGTTATAGCTATGTACAATTATTGAGTAAAATAGCATCTGAAGGTTTTAAAAGAGAGAGAGAAAGTTACTGGGAAAGAATAAAAAATTCTCTTCTTATATTAGGTTCTGATGTATTAAAAACAACTGAAATTCAAGATAACAATAAAATCTATTTTTTAAAAACGGAAAATTTGCTTGATTTGTTAGAAAAACAAATGCCTGGCAAGAGTCAAGATAAATATAGAACTCCACATCCCGAAAATGAATACAACGCCGTATGGCATCAGGATACACTCAGTAAAATTGCACGTTTACATCCATTTGTTTACGAAGTTATATTAAATTTCTCTAATGCGTATGACGTTGAAAATGATAAATTAAATAAATTTCGTACCCTCAAAAGATCTGAGACGTCTGTAACTACTGATGAACTTTTTTTTCTGATCAACAACATAAAGATTTCTGAATCTCATTGTCAGATAAGTTTGAATAATTTAACGGCTGCTATAGAAAAAGAAAACCTTGTCACAAATATGAGTCTAACATTTGACCAGATAACAAAAGAGCGTTCTCGCCTAATGCATATAGCAGCCGAAGAAAACCACAAAAAGGTAAAAGGGGTATGGAAAATTGGAGATGCTCATGTAGAAGATATTAAAGGAAAAAATGGCTCATTAAAGCCTTATGGCAACATTAGTTATAATCTTTTAGAAAGAGCAGAGTTCCAAGATGCTCTCAATAAATATATTGCATTAGAGGCCTGGCTTAAATCCCAAAATCAGAAAATCCCGGCAGCTCATCAGTATGGACTTTAACGCTCTCCCATTAAATCAGAGAGGTACTCCTGTATAGTAATGGTAAAGAGTAAAACTTGGCATTCATCTAAATCTCGATTCCTCCAAATATCCTTGAGTTTTTTTTCGAGAAGAGGTCGTACAAAAAATTATCTCATCCCTAACCTTTACCATTACTATGCACCACCACCATCAAAGATTATAAAATGTCGTTGCTGAAATGTAATGTGAGGTAGATGAGGAGAAAATCAGAAAATATATTTTGTTCGTTGATAGTTAATCTAAAAATCATTACCATTCAGCAACGCCCTTTCCTGCATTAAATTCCTTTTTAGAGAGATATTGATGGTATTAGTTATTATTGAACATTTCAGTATGATTAACTATCAAAATCAGCTTTTGTTTCAGAATCATTATTAGTTGCACCCTCCTCATTAATTAGTAATGCCACGGGGAAATGATTCAACACATCCCTAATCCACAAAGTATCCTCTTGTTCTCCTTTCAAATCTTGTTGAGTAATTGCATTTTTCCAGACTAAAGATGAGCCTGAAGGTAAACAGATGCGAGTCTCATGCCACACTTGTTCGCCTAAAGGATTTTCTCCTTCTTTCACCAACTTAGTTAATAACCTGGGAGCAATAATGATCGCTGTACTATCTCCCCATTTTCTAGAAAAAGCAACTATATGATCTTTCAAACTACCCAAAACAATCAACTTTTGGTAATCTCCACGTTGAAATAATTCCAAATATTCTCGACGTGCCTTCAAAGCTTGATAAATTAAAAACATTTTAATTTTACCAGTCTCTGGAGTTTGCAAAAGTTCCTCAATCAATCCCAAAATATCTGATTCTATTTTTGTCTTAATTTCCTTGAGAAATTCTGACCTCTTTTCAAAATCAACAGGACGACGATTATCAGGATCAACAAGACTTAAATCCCATAATTCTGTACCTTGATAAAAATCAGGAACTCCAGGAGAAGTCATCTTGAGAAAAGTCTGAGATAAGGAATTAAAAAATCCATAATGTTGAACCTTACGTTGCCAAGGCCGGAAAGCTTTTAAAAATTCATTATCTTCTGAATCTTTCAGTAAATGTTCTACAAATTTAATAAATGAGTTTTCATAACCACAATCTGGTCTTAACCAACCTGTATGAACTTTAGCCTCTCGAATTGCTTTAATAATATATTCTTTAATCCGTTCTACAAAAGTTGGATATTCTCTTTCATCGGAAGGAAAAGCACCAAGTAAAGTTTGGTATAACAAGTATTCATCATTAGGTGCAGGCACATCGAAACCTTCTACACAATCTTGTTCTGGCAGATTCATTTCTTGCCATTGTTTGAGACAATTTTCCCACTCTTGAGGAATTTCTGAAAGTACATTAATTTTACTTCTGACATCCTCGCCACGTTTTGTATCGTGGGTTGAAGTTGCATTCATTGCATGAGGCCAATAAGCAATACGATGTTGATTAAACCCGTGAAATTCTTCAACTGAAACTCCAAATTTACTAGGAGTCGAGCCAACTTCATTCAGAGAAATGAGGCGATTATAAATATATAAGACAGTGTCTTCTACTCCTTTAGCCATCAAAGGTCCGGTAAATTGTTGTAAACGCATGACAAAGTAGAGCCATTTATCTTTATCTTCCTGAGTTAAGTAATCATCAAATTCTAATGACAGAAATTTCTCAATAAAATTTAGTTCATTCAAAAGTTCATTAATGAAAATGGGAATTTTTTCTTTAGTTTTAGCAATTACTCCTCTGATACATTCTCGATCTGTCTTACTCACTCCTTCTTTACTAATATATGTACGGTAAACTGGAAACACAGACATAACTTCTACTAAAGCAGCTTTCAAACCCAAAATAGTAAAGTCACTAGCATATCTATATTTACTAGATATATCTTTAAGTAAGTGAGCTAAATTCTCGATATCTCCTGCCAAATGTTTATTAATAATCAGCCTTTGTTTTTCATCAATTAGATGCTCATAGTTTGAAATATCTTTAATGAGGCGAGAGTAAATCTGGTCAAATTCTAGTTCATGGGAACTGTCACACAATAAACCATTTACGTAGTTTAAAAAATCGTAACCTGTAGTTCCTTGAACAGGCCAGTTCACAGGTAAATCTTCATGGGGTTCAAGAATTTTTTCGACAACAATATAAGGGGTATCTACTTGTTCTCTCAGTCTGTTTAAATAGTGAGCAGGATCATATAGTCCATCAATATGGTCGATTCTAATACCTGTAAATTTTTGCTCTTTTAACATTTCTAAAATTAGAGCATGGCTGGTATGAAAAACCTGATCATCTTCTACTCTGACTGAGATTAAATCATTTACTGTAAAAAATCGCCGATAGTTTAGCTCTTCATTACCCACCTTCCAGAAAGATAAACGGAAATATTGATCGGATAATAATTTATCCAATAAATCAAAACTTTCTGGTTTTCCAGGAATCCCATTAAATAGTTTAATATTTTCTTCAATGAATTCTTTAATATCTGGATTTTGATTCCAGAGTTCCCATAACATTCCCTTGACGAATGTAACTTGATCGTATCTTTCCCGGGCTTCTGCTCCTGATGGGATATTTCTTAGGCCATAAAGAACTCCCAGTAACTTGACAAAATCTGGGTCATTCCTGCCAAGTTTGCTTCTGAGTTTACCTATGTCATAGGTTAAAACTTGAGTATAGGATTCAATTCTAATCGGAAATTTATGCTCGTAATAGTTAACAGTTAATCCACTTTTACCATACTGAAGTTGTAACTCTCCGCTTTCCAAACAATCTCCATAAAATTTCCCTAAAAACGGTGCTAAAACTCTACCTCGAATACCTTCATAAGGGTGGTTCCAATCAATATCGAAATAGTCGCGATATTGAGAATCAGGACCATTTTCTAAAACATCGACTAAAGTGATATTTTGACTACTAAATGCCATATGGTTTGGCACAATATCCTGTAGCCATCCCATCTCATATTTTTTTATTTCTGCAGCAAGTTCTTCAAATTTTTCCTGGCCTCCTAATTCCGGATTAAGTTCATTGGGATTAACCACATCAT
>JAJEAQ010000454.1 GCA_022822685.1 Trichodesmium sp. jk18x7bins.61 | reverse complement strand
TTTTTTTGAGAATATGTCTTGAGTGCCCATTCAGATGTTACTTGAGCAAGCTCAACATTGGGACTCAAATAATCAATTTATGTCGCTGTTTCCCAAGAATTGGCTTCATTACAATTCTTGACGTTGCTGAAACTGGGTATGAATTGAAGCAATTGAACAACTGAAATAGCTCCCATCATCAGGTATATAATTAGTCGCTAATTGACGATTCATACCTTCATTCAGCAACGCCAAAGTCTCTAATATGTTGACATTAACGATGTATATTTGATGTTAGTAGTGCAGTAGGGTAAAAAGTCAACGCCAGATGACCATTCCTAACTCCTTATTGGCAGAACTGGTGCAACAGGTTCCGCAGTTAAAACCACAAATTTACTTTAAGTCATCCCTGACTGCTTTATCTCATGCAATGGAAGACCAGGTTTTGGCTGGCACAGATCAACCTTTGGTAATTGCAAGTTTTCAGCAAGAGCGTTTTTATAGACAAGAAGCTCACCGTTATCGGCGAATTGCTAACTTAACGTCTCAAGTATATGTACTAGCAGCGCCAGAAACGGAATTTAAAAATTCCTCTGAATATTATGAAACAGTAGCTTTCAATGCTGAAGATACTTTAAGTAAGGAATGGAATCTACTGGTGCTTGGTAAACAGTATTCAAGTTGTTTGATTTGCTATGAGCGTGGTAATTCTGGCAAATATAATGAAACATCTAAGTTCATTGAAATGGATCAGGCACGTCGGTTTGAAGGTATATGGACTTTTGACCGTCAAGTATGTGCCCAAGCTGCAGCATTATTACTCCATCGAATCCAGGGATATAGACCAGAGTTAGAAGAAAAAATCCAAATAGGGAGAAAAATTTATGGTATCAATTCTGATTTAGGAAAACGCAGAAAATCAATAAAAAGTAAATCTAGCTCGAATCGTGGTTCAAGGAAAACCTCAGAAGCAGTTATTAAAAGTCCTCAGTTTAATGATCCTTTTGCTCAACGTTTGGTGACTTATTTGCAAGCAAATCAATATAAGTTACTGAAGACTTATGGCTCGATCGCGGCTCAGGAAAAAAAGCAACGTTTAGTGAATATTATCTCTAATGCCATGAGGCGATCGCTAGATCCTAATGAGATTATCAGAGTGGCTGTAGAGGAACTGGGAAAGGCACTTTTGGCCTGCCGATGTTTAATTTATCAGTGTCGAGCTTTGGATACAACAGCAACAATTAGTCACGAGTACTTAAGTCCATCAGTCAAATCTTTGATTAATCAAGAATGGCCCTTAAAAGATAATCCCCTATTTCAGAAGGTAGTTGAAACTAAGGGGCGAGTTCATGTACAAGATACAAGTTTACTGACTGAATCTATTCAGGTAGAAACACTAGAAAGCTCTACATCTCCGGCCAAAAATTGCCTAGAAAACTTAATATCTCAATGGTCAATTAGTAGCTGGTTGATGATACCTATGCTGTATCAAGGGCGGCTCTTAGGTATGGTAGAGCTACATAATTGTGGTTCGTATCCTCATAATTGGTCCGAAGAACAAATAGATTTAGTAGAAGCGATCACTACTCAGTTAGGCATAACTTTGATTCAGGCAGAAACTTATGCCCACCTAGAAGAATTAAATCAACAATTAGAAGCACTCTCGCGAACTCGTAGTAATTTAATTGCAATTACTGGCCATGAGTTACGGACTCCTCTATCTACTATTCAAGTTTGTCTAGAAAGTCTAAGTCAAGAGCCAGATATGCCCACAGAGTTGCGTCAAGTTATGCTAGAAACTGCATTGGCAGATGCTGAGAGAATGCGTCATCTTGTACAAGATTTCTTAACTTTATCCCATTTAGAAAGTGGTAGAGTTGAGTGGAATATAGAAGATCTACCTCTATTAGAATGTGTTGACTTAGCTCTTAGTAGTATTCGTACCCACCACTCAGAAAGGGAGTTGCCAAATATTACTGCCCAGGTATCAGCAGAACTACCTTTAGTATTAGCTGATGGTGAGTGGCTAGTGGAAGTATTGTCAAAACTGTTGGATAATGCTTGCAAGTTTACTCAGCCTGAAGAAAGAGTGATGATTGAAGCTAGTTCTAATACTGAGAATATGTTGGAGGTGACGGTTTCTGATACTGGTCGTGGAATTGAGCCTGATCGCCTAGAGGCCGTATTTGATCGTTTTTATCAAGAAGAAACTGCCCTGCGACGCAGTGTTGGTGGTACAGGTTTGGGTTTAGCTATTTGTCGTCAGATTATTACTCGTTTAGGTGGTAAAATTTGGGCTGAATCAGCAGGTAAAGATCGAGGTAGTCAGTTCCATTTTACGATTCCAATTGTTAGTAAGATTCATAAATACGAAGACAATAAAGGTTAATTTGAGGGTTTTACCAAAAAATAATCGATAGGCTGTAACTAATGTGATTTAGAGTAGTCGTGAACCAGGAGTAATACCAACTACCAAAAATTTTCTATACTTGCAGTTTTATATTTGTAAAAATATATAGAGCAATCGCTGAATTGATTGGCTAACAAAGCAGTAGTTTCGGTTTTAATGAACTGAGAAATGATTCATCTTCTAAGATTTTAAATTCTTTGTCTAATCTAGTTAACTGAAAAACTAATTGAATATCGTCTTGGAGATTTAATAAGTATAACTTGCATCCTCTATGATCAGCAATTTTTCTCATAACAACTAAAGTAGTCAAACTCAAATTATTAATTTGATTGACCAATGCCAGAACTATGACCCAATAAAAATTTCGTGTTTGGTAAATTAGTTTTTCTACTATTTGTTTTAGTCGAGAACTTCCCTTTAAATCTAAGTTACCTTGAGGACGAAATAAAATTACTTGCATAGAACCTAATCTGAATAAGTGAAAAATAAATTTAATTAAAGTGAATTCATAAAAATTTTTGTATGAGATAGCAATCATATTTTTTTTTAAGTAGTGGAGAGTATTAGTTCATAGAGCTTTCATCTATTTTAGCTCTAGTTTCCATAGATTCAATCAAAAAGTAATTATTAATCTACTTGAATTTTTCATTAATTCAGGTAGATTACACCCTAATTTATCTAGATTAAAATAAGGTGTTGAGAAATTCAATAGGACTATTGCAATTACCCGCTTTTTGGCAATAAATAAAATATATTAAAAATAAATAAATCTGGATAAGATACTGAGTCAAATAATATGACCAAAAATGTTAAAGATTTGACTAATAATATCAAAGATTAAATCTT
>JAJEAQ010000549.1 GCA_022822685.1 Trichodesmium sp. jk18x7bins.61 | reverse complement strand
CACATGGGCTGGACTCTAGCCATACGTCCCTAGTTGCTAGGGGTTCCTGCTAGAAACGAATCGCACTATTACATCAAGTCCTTATTAATACCAATTTCCCAAAATATTTTGACAATAAAAAGAGTGCAAAACTCTTCAGCGATCGCGCCTCATCAGGCGCGATCGTCAAACTACCAAGCCCCGAAAAACACGAGAGACAAACCACCTATTCATGAAAAATTTGTAATCTCAATTTCAAAAAACAATACTACTGTAATGGCTACTACCAAATTCATAGTCTGAGCATATTGCTCACGCACATTGACTACTGATTGCTCTCAGCTAAATCAGTGTAGGGAAACTAAAATAAATTGGTATTATGTCAACTTCCTTTTCTCTCTCGTTCAACTTTCCTCCCTAACTTCCTGATTACCTGTAGGCTATTTTTGATTTGATCAGTATTAAATTCAGATTTGCTCTGATCTATGTGTTTCAGACGACATAGACTTTGGCCAAATTTATGCTAAAATCTTCAACGATCTAGATAATTTTAATACAGCCTGAATAATATCATGTCTCATTGCAGAACCATAATCAACCTTAGCTTGTCTGAATAGGCAGAGACGTTGTGTGAAAAGTCACATTATGGTCAATTAATGTGAATTGCTCTAAGGCTGTAAGACATATATTTATTATTTGTCAAAAAATACTACTAAATAGACGTTAAATTAAGGCTATGTTGACATTATTACAAACATCAAACTCTACAGTTATGAACTCATTATCTTTGGGAGAGCAGGGATTAAATGGTTTCATAGGAGAAATAGTAATTTGGATAAGTTTAGCTATCCTTTCATATATTGTTTACATGTTGCTCTTTTGGGGAGCAGAGTCTTTATTTCGGAAGACTAATAAAGAAATAGGTATTTTAACAGTAAACATTTTACGAAATCCTCTACTGGTAATTTCTATACTGATTGTTATTAAAATAGTTATCAATAGCCAAGGCTCCCCCTTTGATTTATCTTTCATTCAAAGATCATTAACAGCAATAATTATTTTAGTCTGTACTTTTTTGGTCAATAAGTTATTTACTGAGGTAATTGTTTACTCCGTCAGCAAGTATGCAGCACAAACAGAAGCAGACTGGGATGATGTATTAGTTCCTTTGGTTAATAATACTCTACCTGTTGTGATATATTTGCTAGGAGGATTTTTATTTCTTCAGTCATTAGGAATAGACCTAACTGGGTTATGGGTAGCATTTGGTGGTGTTTCATTTGTACTTGGCTTTGCATTGAAAGATATTTTATCTAACTTCTTTAGTGGTCTGGTTTTGTTGATAGATACACCATTTCAATTTGGTGATGTTGTTGCTTTACAGGATGGTTCAATCGCTATCATTGAATCAGTAGGAATCAGATTGACAACCTTATATTTGATTGAAAGTAATTGTAATTTATTCATGCCTAATGCATCCTTAGAAAGTCAAAAGTTGGTGAATTTTAGTCGTCCTAATTCCAACTATTGCTATACAATTACTGTTCCACTCAGAGCTGACAGCGATCCGAATCAAGCTATCAAAATTATTGAAGAAGTTGTGTTGAGTCATCCAGATGTTTTAGGGAAAATAGATAACAAGTTGTGGGCTATAAAAAACTTTTACAGAGTCACAGATCAATTGGTAAATAATGATGATAATCTTTTTTCTAAGCAAGAAACTGGTCGTCTACGTCTAATGGCAGAGCAAAAAGTTACAATTAAGCTCCAAGAAATTGAGAAAGCAATGAAAGACTTAATAAGCAAAATTAAGTTGATGGAAATGGAAGGACTGGATACAGGAGAAGTTAGGGCAATTCAAGGTTATTATATTGATATAGTAAAAATAGCAGGCCTGGAAATAGTTTCAGAAAAACAAAGAAGGCAAAGGTTATTATCTTTGAAAGAATCAGAGAGCATGGGTGAAGATAATCTGATTAATTTGGTGAGAATTTATTATCAAACCTGGCAGAAAGATCCAGATTTAATTTATGAAGATCATCAAATTTTAGAGGTTGAATGGGAAAGAAAAATTTCTTTTTTAAAATTTAGAATGAACAAGTTTTTACAGCAAATCACTACTGCTAGTCATAGTGGTTTAGAAACTAAGTTGGATGACTATGCTCAAGAGTTATGGACATGGATCGAGGAAAGATTCCGAACATATTTTTTGTGGCAGTCTCCTAGAATTTGGATGCAAGATCTGAAAATGAGTGGTGGTGGAGATGGTACTATCAATATGGGTGTGAAGTTTTTTGTGGATAATGTTAAGTTGGAAAAGTGTCAACGAGGCTACCGTATCCGCAGTGAAGTTCATGGAGAAATTGTTAGAAGGTTAAGATTAGCTTATTTCTACAGATAAATTACAATTATCATTGCGCCGGCAGAAGTCCCTCCCACCAGTACTATCTTTGTCTTGGGATGAATGCCGACTTTGAGAAAGATAATTACAGTAAAATCGCTCGCAAAATCAACTATTCAGAGATTCGCTTTCCTCCTCTCCTCTTAAACTCTAATTCCTAACTCTGCGCCTGATCCTATGGTGTTACAATATCCAAATTAAAATGATGGAAAAATAATAGTTATACTATCTTGAAAAAGCAATGCTAGAGTGAGAAAGCTGGAAAAATCACCGGAATCAAGAATGAAAGTTACTAAATACTCATAATTCACTCCAATAAATAATAATTATCAAGATAAAATCTCAGTCTAGTAAAGTTTTGAGCAATTGGTATTATTACTGTTTTAATAAGTTTGGTAGTGTTCTTATCAGGAAAAGACTTAACTAATATTTTTTGGGTATGAATACAAAATTTTATCCACATTTTCTAGGGTAAGCTATTTTGGGTCTGTTCAAGTTTTAATTGTTTTAGTAATAGCTTGAATTGGGAAATTATCTAAATTAAGACATGGTTGATGAGCCAGATAAGCAATACTAGCCTTGCCTGTAAGTTTATGATTAATTAAAACTGACCGATTCAAATTAAAATCACTGGGTTTTATGGTTTCATAAGTTCTAGAATCATTGAGAATTGCTTTAATATGCACTCCTGCTTTATGATTAAAAGCAACTTCTCCCACAAGACAATGCTCGAAAGGAATAGAAATTCCTATTTTCTCAGCTACTAACTGATTTAATTTTTGGAGATAAGATAGAGAATATTTACGATTTAAAACTTCTGGAACGAGGGTATAAAGACGAGCAACTAATCCAGCTAGAGAGGTAATACCATTGCGTTCCCCAATCCCTAAAACGCTTGTATCAATATGAGTTGCTCCCGCTTCAAAAGCAGTAAAATTATTAGCAATTGCGCAACCTGTATCATTATGACCATGAAATTCTATATCCTCACAAAAGTATTGTCTCATATTTTGGATTAGTTCATAAACCTGATGGGGAGTTGCTATCCCAACTATATCAGCTACTCCAAAACGATGAACCATATCTAATTTATCAATTGCTAAATAAACTCGCAGTAAATCTGATAGAGAACTACGGAATGAATCTTCAGTTGAAAAGCACAATTCTATTGCTGGGCTTTGTCGATGAATAAAAGTGATAACTTCTGTAGCTAGATCAATAATTTATTCCATACTTTTACCATGACTAAACTGACGTAAAAGTGGCGAAGTACCAATAAACATATTAACACCATCTACACCTGTATCTAGAGTAATTTTTGCATCTTCAAGATGGCAACGAATGTGGGTGACAACTTGAGCACGCAAACCTAATTTAGCTAAGTTTTGACAATCTCGATATGATTGAGGAGAGACAGTTGGATAAGTAACTTCAATATACTCGACTCCAAATTGATATAGTGCTCTAGCTATTTCAATTTTATCACTTGTCGAAAAGTTGGACTTGAAAAATTGTTCTCCTTCTCGTAGAGTAGAATCAACTATTGCTAATTTATTTAATAACGTTTTTTTTTGTTTAGCCATGATTCAATAATCTTCATCTAAACATAGTATGGGAATTCTCGTTAGTATGATTGATTACATTTGATGTCACAAATAAATACAACATATGAAGAGAATTTAAGAAAATTTGAATTGTTTGTGAAATCTAGAAATTCTGCGATGTTAAGAAAAAATAAAGCGGGAAGAGGGAAGAAGATTCATCAAACTCAAGTACCTTGATTGAAATCTTCCTTTCTTACTAATAGAGCTGGAAATCTATTTTTAAATTTACCTTATTGCTTCGTACTTATTCTAGGCTTTTATTAATCAGCAACTCAGAATTTTTTTGAGTTAGTTGTTGAGGTGTAAAATGGGTAGTGTCTAAAAGTAAAGTCCGTTCAGGCGCGATCGCCTGTCTGGCTGTTTTTTGTTGCTTCTGGATTGTAATTCCTACTCTCTTCAACAAGAATTTTTAGTCGTTCACAAACATCTGCAACTTGATAGACTCCCTTTTCAATTTCACTTAAAATTTCTTGTTCTTCATTAAAGCTAAACAAATTGGAAGCTTCCGGCATACCAAAGTCTGAAAAACTCATAATTTTTTGTGGATTAACTACTTGCTCATCTGGATATGTTGTGATCTTATCGAAAGCATCTTTTCTGCTCAAAAGTCGTTTTAAGCGGACTGATAATGGAGCATCCAAAATCAAAAATTTTGTTTTTTAGAGTATTAGCATCATAAGTAACTTCATTTTCTCCCCGTCAATCATCAAAAATTAATGGATAGTTAACTCGGCAAGAGTTAACTTGTAACTGAACTAAAACATAACCCATGCCTCCTGGAAAACTTTTTTGATATTGACGGGTATATTTGAAACGATCAATACGACAAATTGTTTTCACATTTTGACCATTTGTGGCTGCCATCTCAGGAATAATTAGTTCTGTTGCCAAGGTGCGTCGATTGGGAAGTAAGGTAAAAGAGAATTCAGATTTAATTAATGTCTGAATTATCGTACTTTTCCCTACTCCAGTTAAACCTACAATAATTACTAGCGGTTCGTTCCTAATAGATTCCCCATCTGGAAACTGTTGTGAACCAATACTAATTCCTGGCTGAAGCTGTTTAAAATTTTGATTAACTTTAGTTATGGTTTTAATCATTTTTACTAAACTTAGTACAATTTTAATTTTTTTAAGCTAGACCACTATATCATAAAATATTGAGCAAATATAAAAACTAGGAATAGAGTCAATTAAACAGGAGTTATATCAATTTCAAAATATATTGCTACAGAGTTTATTTTGGCAGGAGTTGGGAAGCGCGGAATTGGAAATTTGGAGTTTGGGGTGTGGATTTTACTGTAACTATCTTTTATGAAGAGAGTATTAAAATTCTCTTTGAATTGCAGACTACGAAATGGGAAGAGGCGTGGGAGACTTAAACAAAATATCTACTGAAATAGACTGCTCAGATTTAGATATGATTATTTTATTTTTATCCCTATTCCTTAGATTCGAGTGAAGCGAGTTAAATAACATGGAAAATCACACCTTGAAGGCTAATTGTAACACCGTTCATTTAGGAGGCTTTTCCCATAAATTAGAGCCAGCATTAATAATTAATTCTGGCGATCGCATCGATGTAGAAACCTACACTGGTTATTATATTTACGATCAAGCCCCTAAAGATTTTTTAACTCCAGAATTTCTGGAAATTTGTCACAATTTACCACCAGAAAGAAAAGTAGGTCTCGGTCCTCATTTATTAACCGGACCAATATTTATTAATGAGGCTCAACCAGGAGATGTATTAGAAATTATCCTGGAAAGTATTTACCCCAATGTGCCAATGGGATTTAATTCAATTCGTTCGGGATGGGGAGCGCTACCGGAAAAATTTAGGGAGTCGAGACTAAACTTTATTCCACTAGATTTAGATAAAAAAATTACAGAATTTCCTCCTGATAGTGGGATAAAAATTCCACTTCAACCATTTTTTGGAATTCTGGGAGTGGCTACAAAAAATACTCAACGTTCATCTATTCCTCCTGGTAATTATGGAGGTAATATTGACTGCCGAGAATTACAAGCAGGTTCGCGAATATTCTTACCTATTTTTGTATCGGGTGGTTTATTTTCTATTGGTGATGGTCATTCTGCCCAGGGTGATGGAGAAATAAATGTAACAGCGATTGAAACTTCAATGAATGGCACAATTCAGATTAAAGTCAGACAAGATTTACAACTAACTGCTCCTATGGCCGAAACACCTACTGATATTATTTCCTTTGGGTTTGGTAGCACTTTAGATGCTGCTTTTGAGTTGGCTTTGAAGCAAATGATTGTTTGGTTAGAAAAATTTGTTGGCCTGAGTGCTGAGGAGGCTTATATTTTGTGTTCTATTGCTGTGAATTTTCGTATTACTCAGGTTGTTAATAATCCTCAAAAAGGAGTACATGGAATGTTGCTCAAATCGATATTGCCAAATCATATACTCTTTTAGAGCTGATTTATAAAGTTAATACTAAGAAGCTGAACTCTAATACAAAGGTTTTAGGAGTTATAAGTGAGTCTTACCTAAATCAATTCTTTATATGTGGATATTAGCAATTGTTTTTACCTTAAAGTTTCTATTTGTAGGAAATTGAGGCAGGTGCCAGGAACTGAAGGGAAAATTCAAGGCAGGCATGCAAAAAGGCAAAAAATCCTGCTAGTTGCTGTAGTCATAGAAGAAGTAACAAAGCTTAAGCAAAATCAATAAAAGGAGTTTTGAATGTCCTACATACAAATACCCCAAGAAAAAACAATTCAGTTGTCACAGAGTACAAAAGAGCCAATTGGCACAAAGGCAAAAGAGGAGATAAAAGCAGGTGTTCACAAACCCTTGGAACCGGTGAAATTCAGAAGTATATTCGCCCCGACTAGGGAAAGGAAAAGTTCAGAACTATTGAGGGAACCCAGACAAGCCCAGCCAGCAAAATTGACCTCTTCAGAAACTTCAGGGCAAAAAGAAAAGCAAACTGAGATTGATGATATTTCTAGGGAGAAAGAAGCACAGGTGATGAAACCAAAAGCCTTGCAGATGAAATTTCAAAAAGTACATCCCCATGATTATGCTTCAGAAACTGTTCAACTGATGCCAACTCAATATAACTTCCAAGGGCCTTTAATAGAAAATCTAAAAAATAGCCTTAATCCTTTAAACGAAAATCGCCTGAATTTAGTCGGAGAAAACTATGATGAGTCCGAAAATAGACGAGATCGGGAGAAAAAACATTCTGAAAAATATAGTGGTTCGTCTAATTATTGGCAAGGGGAGGAATTTATAACTAAAGAGAAAGATACAACTATACAGGAAGATTCTCCTACTGTTGTTCCACCACCAACCACTAACCTGGACAACAAACTATTTGCAGATTCATTGAAGGCAAGTTTTCAGCAGTTGCGGTTGCTACCATCTATACAAATCGGTGCTGAGCAGATAAATCAAAAGCTAATGAAAAATATCGAAAAACTCAAGTCTGGAGATAAAAGTAATGTAGATGAAAGTTTTCATTTACTTTTTGATGAATGGAGAAAGGTTAAAAATTTCCAGAATATCGTAGATGATTTTGATTCACTTGAAGAGCCTGCTGTTACAGAGAATGATTCTGAAAATCTGTGGCAGAAATTCGCAATTGTTTTTAAGAGTTATTATCATGGGCTCAAAACATCTAAACTTCTGAGTGAGTCTGAGTTAAGCATGTGGGAAAGCATAAATAACAACTTACCTGAAAATATTTCTATTCCAGAAGATGAAGATGTCGTCGCTTCTATATCAAATTACAAGGGGATTGTAGATGAGTTACTGAATCAGAAAGTTGTGAATATTTCTGATGCAATACACAAAGTAGCCAACAATTACTCCCAGAAAACAGGTGTATGGAAGATCGAAAACAACTATCTAAAGAATATTCAACAGAAATATACAGAAGATCAGATTAAGTACAATCCTGTTAATGAAAAGCAGTTCAATCTTCATCTGCTTTTAAATAATGAACTCACTTCATCTTCAAGCGAACTGATGGAATTAGAGCTGATAAAGCTGTTGCAAGATGAGCTTCAGGAAGATGCCCTAGAAGCAGCCCAAAATAAGGAGCCTGAAATCGCTAAGATTCGAGCTAAAAAGATTCAAGGAGCCTTGAAAACAGATCAGCTCAATGTAGTAGGAGAAAACCATGATGAGTCAGGAGAAAGACGAAAAGAGGAAAAAATATATGCAGCTATATTTAGTGGTTCACCTAATTATTGGCTAGAACATGAATTTCGATTTCGAGAGCAAGAACCACATGAAGAAGTTCAATCTCAGGAGAATGACAAGAGACCATTTGCAGATCCTACCCATCTAGGTTTTTTCGATCATATCAGGAGAGTATATCGTTCTGCTAAAAATATATTTAGTGGTTCTCCAAACCAGATGAAGAAGTTAGATGAAGAAGTTCAACCTCAGGAGAATGACAAGAGGCAATTTGCAGATCCTCCCGATCTACGTTTTTTTGATCGTATCTGGTTACTATATTCTTTGGCTAAAGATATTACCAAAGATATTACCATATCAAAGACAGAGAATATGGATTTACTCAAAGCCGGTTTGGAATTGATAGACTACCTATTGAATAATCCTATATACAGTTTAGATTCAGGTAAATATCGTTTTGAACTGGAGCAAGAGGAAAAGAAAAAATTTATGGATTTAGTTCCACAGATTAAAGATATAGCAGTTACTTGGCAAGATGCTTATGAACATTATTATCAAGGGATTCCTAACCAGGCAGATAAAGATAAGTATCCTCAACCTGAAACAATGAGACAGAAGTATATTTTGTGGGCTACCGAGGGACAAAAAGTCCTGACCGCAAATAGTAATCCTCAAGAAAATTGCATTGCAAGTTTGAATATCCTGATTACTGCTATTAAGCAAAAAGGACTTTTAAGCAAAAGAGGTTTAAGCGACAAATCATTGGAAGGAAATGACGTACCAATAAAAACATTGGCAGGAATTGAAACAAAGGAAAGATCAAATGAGATAAATATGATGCGTTCTGATCAAATGCATGAAGCTGCCAATAACCGCTACAAAACAAAAGGCGTATGGAAGATTGGAGAGCAGCATGTAATTGATATCGATACCAAATATCCAGAAGATCAGATCAATTACAATCTCGTTCACCGGGATGTGTTTAATGATGATATGAAATTCGGTTTAAACTTCGCAATCATGTTGGTGCTAGGGAAATCGGAAGATATGAGAACTTTAAAAGAGAATAAGTTCGGTGCCTCGAAATAGTACTACTAGGCGTAAATATATTGATAATTAACAATTGATAATTGATAATTGATAATTGTCAATTGTTAATTATAGGATTTAAAGTCTCTCCTGTTCAGGAGAAAAAAAACATTTATATTTTCCTTTTGGTCAATCCTCTTATTTTCAGAATCAATAATAAGTAGGTAGGCACTATAAAACTAATGTATATTGAGTTTTGTAAAAGAACATGAAATAACATATTTCTTAAACTGTTGGCGGATTTTATATTTTGTTACATAGCTTGATTTTTTAACGCTCACCTACTTAAATAATTATCAATTGTTAATTTTAGCCCACCATTAATACAGCTATTTCTCAGTCTTAACGCCTCAAACTTTGTAGCGATATTTATTCAAATTGATATAATACCCCACCCTTAACGACGAGATTTAAAATATAGTGGAGTACTCAAACCCAATTAGAGCCTAACTTTTACCTCTATGGTTGTGCAGGAGTCACTGAGGCTTAGGGAATTTGAAGTAATGGTTCATTTACAGTTAACATCAC
>JAJEAQ010000747.1 GCA_022822685.1 Trichodesmium sp. jk18x7bins.61 | reverse complement strand
TGTGACATGAGCAAACACAACCTATGGGGAATGGCTTATAGAACCTTTGTGGTTTTCAACAAAGAGAAGAAAAATGACTGTGACAGCTCAAAAGCTCTAGTGAAGAAGGCGTTCCCAACGGTACAATGGCAAGTAAACAAGAACATTATGGTAGCCGGTGAGAATACCCCCTTTAATGGAGACTTCATATATTGGGCGAAACGGGAATCTAAACTCTATGATGGAATGACTGCAAAAGTCTTGAAAAAACAAGACTATACATGTGAGGCTTGTGGATTACGGTTCATGCCTGGAAATAAGGTAGAACTACACCATAAGGATGGCAACCATAGTAATTGGAAGCCGGGAAACCTTGAGGCACTCCACAGCCAATGTCATCATTATGAACACATGAGCAGAGTGAGAACTCAGACTAACTAGGAGCCGAGATGAGGCGAAAGTCTCACAGGGGGTTCTGAAGTAGAGGCGCCTCGAATAATATCGAGCGTCGACTATAACAGGAGCAATCAGGAACAAGGAAAATGAAGTTGGAGATTTAAGCCTTTACCGCTTTTCGGTTTTGCTCCCGAAGAGAGGTGATATCATGGCCGGATGATTAAGTATAATAAAATTGGGAGGAATGAGGAAGAAGGAAGAAGGAAGCAGGAGGCGCGGGGGAAAAAAGAAGGTATCAAGGAGAAAGTTTTTTATCACTAATTAAGCGGATATTATATGACTCAGAAAAGTTGTTCTCCTAATTCTCTCTTTTTTAAGAATAGAGAAATTTTGAAATAAATATTAAATTAATTGATTATGAAAAATTCCAAAAAAGTACTATCAGGTTTAATGGGTGTATGTATCGGGGGTGCTTTAGGTGTACCTGTGGAATTTTCCAGTCGCAACGAAAGAACAATTCAACCCGTAACAGGAATGATTGGTTATAGCGTACATAACCAACCACCAGGCACTTGGTCTGATAATAGTGCAATGACATTATGTTTAGCTGAATGTTTGTGTGATGGGTTTGATTTAGAAGCGATCGCTCAATCTTTTTATCGCTGGCGTTATGAAGATTATTGGACTCCTCACGGTAAAGTTTTTGATATTGGAGGTACAACTGCTGCAGCCATTTCTCGAATCAAAAAAGGTGTGCCACCAGTAGAAGCAGGAGGAAGAGATGATAGAAATAATGGCAACGGTTCACTAATGAGAATTTTACCCCTTGTTTACAATTAGGAAAATGTTGATTTTGAACAATTAATTCAGCAAGTTCATGACTGATCCTTTATCACTCATGGTCATTTAAGGACACAAATGGCTTGTGGTATTTATATCAGTATCGCTACTTTTTTATTACAAGGTTTAGAACCAAAAGCAGCTTATTTACAAGGAATTGAAAAAATCAAACAAATATACTTAGAAGAAAAGTATGCAGGAGAGCTAGATCGTTTTAAGAAGGTATTGAGTGGTAATATTTATACTCTACCTCTAGAAAGAAT
Organism: Trichodesmium sp. jk18x7bins.61; assembly: GCA_022822685.1. Classification (GTDB taxonomy): domain Bacteria; phylum Cyanobacteriota; class Cyanobacteriia; order Cyanobacteriales; family Microcoleaceae; genus JAJEAQ01. The sequence goes on along the minus strand of JAJEAQ010000747.1, from coordinate 6,242 downwards.
TCATGCTAGTGGTTATGTATTAGATACTTTAGAAGCTTCTTTATGGTGTTTATTAACCACAAATTATTTTGCAGAAGCAGTGTTAAAAGCAGTAATTTTAGAAGAAGATACAGATCAACTGCAGCAGTAACAGGTGGTTTGGCGGGAATTTATTATGGTATCGAAAATATGCCTAGTGAGTGGATAGATGTAATTGCCAGAAAAGATGATATAACTGAGTAGGCTACTCGTTTATAAACTGCTATTTTAGAAAAAAACAACCTGAAAACCTACACAAAATAGAAACAAAAATGACTAAAATTGCTTTATTTGGTACCAGTGCAGATCCTCCAACATCCGGGCATCAGGCAATTATTAAATGGCTATCCCAACACTTCGATCAAGTAGTAGTTTGGGCATCAGATAATCCCTTTAAATCACATCAAACATCTCTAACACAACGTTCGACGATGTTATTAGTTTTGATCCAGAATCTTGATGATTATCAAAACAATATTTATCTCCATCCAGAACTAAGCAGTCGTCATACCATAGAAACTGTTGAACGTGCTAGAGTCAAATGGCCATACTCAGAATTTACCCTCGTAGTTGGTTCAGATTTAGTCAAACAATTACCACATTGGTATAAGATAGAAGAACTTTTGCAGCAAGCAAGATTGTTAATCGTGCCTCGTCCAGGAGTTGCAATAGAGGAGGCAAATTGGCAAAAGTTAATGGATATAGGTGCAGAAATCGAGATAGCTCCCTTAGAAGTTCCGAATGTTTCCTCATCCGGATATCGCGAACAACGAGACTCTAGAAACATCACACCTCCCATTAAAGATTATATATATCGCGAGCGGTTGTACCAATGGCAGGACGCGAATACAGAAAAAGTGTAAATAATCAAGCTGATTTTAAAGTAGGAGTATATAATGTAATTTTTTCAGTCCATACCCAACAAAATCGCCTATTGGTTTTGTTGATCATGGGACAAAAAGAGCCATTTCTCAACTACTGGAGTTTACCAGGCACGCTAGTAATACAAGAAGAATCTCTAGAAGCAGCCGCCTACAGAATTTTAGCAGAAAAAATCAGGGTTAAAAATATTTATTTAGAGCAATTATATAGCTTTGGCGGCCCTGGTCGTGACCCCAGAGAATCTGCTTACAATTATAGATATCTATCTGTGAGTTATTTTGCCCTAGTTAGATTTGAGGAAGCAGAATTAATTGCCGATGGAGTGACAGGTATTGCTTGGTATCCTGTCCAACAACTACCAGAGTTAGGATTTGACCATCAACAAATTATTGAATATGGATATCTCAGATTACGCAACAAACTCGAATATAGTCCTGTTGCTTTTGATGTTTTACCAGAGGAATTTACTCTAGGAGAATTGTATCAACTTTATACTACTATTTTGGGAGAAAATTTTTCAGATTATTCTAATTTTCGTGCTAGGCTGCTGAAGTTAGGTTTTTTATCTGATACTGGTTTAAAAACATCAAGAGGTGCTGGTAGACCAGCGAGTCTTTATCGGTTTGATTCCAAAGCATTTTCTTTGGTAAAAGATAAACCTTTAATGTTTATTTGAAAGTTGTAGAGTGGGCAAATATTGAGGTAGCTAGAACAACGATAAATTTGGCGCTATTGGCCTAGCTTCAGTTCTAGGGATTTCTGACTTTTACTGCCGAAAACTTTGTAGCAAAATTTTGATGTCGCATAATATAACAATTTTCTGTTTGGTGCAATTAATGATAAATTGGAATGCTTTGAAAAAAAGGTATTTGAAAGATGAAAATCCTGTAGAACTGGGAAATCTAGCCTCAAATTTAGTCATAAAGCTAATGTTTGGTGATCAAGATTGCTGAATATGCCTGGTTTGTTAGCAGAAAGTTGAACTTAAAAGAGGTTAATTTTATGGCAGTTTCATCAGTAAATACTCAATCTTTTGTGAAACTTCTCCAATACTTAAATTGTGATAGCCTTGATAGCGAAAAATTATTAATTTCAACTGATATAAGCTGGAATATTTATGAAAAATTGTTAAATTACTTAGGAGATTCACCTGATTTTAAAGTTATTTATCATCAAGGCACTTTGCAAGTTATGTCTCCTAGTAGTCGTCATGAGATTGACAAGAAGATGTTCGGAATGTTGATAGAAAATTATTGTTTAAAAACGGGGATTCATTTTGATCCGTTGGGTTCTACAACTTTGAAGTATCAAGAAAAATCAAAAGGAATTGAACCAGATCAATGTTATTGTATTGGCAGTAAAAAAAGATTCCTGATTTAGTGATTGAGGTGGTTATTACTAGCGGAGGAATTCAAACTTTAGAAATTTATCAAGGTTTAGGTGTGACTGAAGTTTGGTTTTGGCAAAATAGACAGTTACAGGTTTTTTGTCTAGAAAATTGTGAGTATTTGCGGAAAAACAATAGTCAGTTATTACCAAATCTCGATTTAGATTTATTGGTTAGTTATTTAGATTGGGATGAACCTTTTGATGCCATTTGGGATTTTAAGGCGAAAATTAAAAGGGAGTCCGAGTAAGCAATAACTTCAAGTAAAACGGAAAAATAAGTACTTTTAGCTATGTTCACTTGCTCCAACTTCTCTGTAGTAGTTATGGAAGTAGGCAAGTAGATATTTGGGAAGCTCAGTGGTATCTACTGGAAAAATTTAATTTCTCCCCTACTCCCTCAGTCTCATTGTAACTTGCTATAATCCAAGAATTTACAATTTTGTTTAAGCTCCAAAATATAGAAAAGTTCCCAAAAATGATACTTGAAGAAATCTTTACGTTTCGACTGGCCATAGATACAACAGCGATCGCTGGTGCATCTCTATGGTCTTTGGCCTTATATTGGGGTTTTTCTCCCCTGAGTGAGTGGGTGACGTTGCAGCTTAACCGTTGGTTTAACTTTGCTGAAAGAGCGCTGTATACATCTGAGGAAGAATTTGAAAAAACACACCGAGCTAGAGAATCTCAAAATGCCTTTTATGCTTCTGTTTTTAGTATTGTGCCTTTTTTAATTGTAGGGAGTGTGTGTAACTGGGGTATAGAAATTGCTTTAGGTCCTAGTTGGTGTATTAGTGTAGGAATAATCGCTTCTGTAAGCTGTGCTGTTTATGAACTAGGGAAAAGAGATGGGCGCGACTTGTTCATTTCGGCGACAGGCTCCATGCTGTTCTGTAATGGAACAGATAGGGATACTCTTCGAGAAGCCTGAGCCTACAAAATTTGTCCCCGCATGAAAGGGAAGCAAACTTCTCCTCTCACTCATGGGAAAGACGCTCAGACAAAGAGACTTAAGGTCGATGAAAGTTAGATGTCAAAAATGACAAAGGTCATCGAAGGACAAGTGGAATGGAGCCAGATTAACTGGAATAAAGCCAGGAAATTGTCAAGAATCTAAGACAGAGAATTTTTCGCGCCCAAAAACTTGGTCAATGGAAGCGGATTAGAAATCTGCAGAAATTGTTAAACCAAGTTAAAAGGCTGGAAGTGAGGCCTGAGCGGAATGATGGGAAACTGTCACGTTCCGTTCAAAGGGAAGGAGGGAGAAGCAATTTTTGTTGAGCCACCTCGCCACATGTTTCGTGGCGACCTGAACATGTGGCGAGGTGGCTCAACATGTGGCGAGGTGGCTCAGCGTTTTAACTAAAGCTACATGAAAGCTCCGACTGGGGTCGGCCACCTGACCCGACACAATCTTCCTAAAGAGAAAAATAGATGGTAAAACTTCTGGGTGGTGGTATTGATGGTAGAGGTTGGGGGGCGATGATTTTTTCACAACCCAATTCTCACAAAACTCAAGGATATTTGCCAGAATCAAGATTTAGCTGAATACCAAGTTTTACTCCTCACCATTACTATACAGGACTACCAACTTCTGATGTTAATCCTATAAATTGACAGTGGAACTAAAATATGCTCTTGTCCATGAATGGTTAACTCCTAAAGCAACTGGTGGCTCTGAACTAGTTGTGAAAGAAATTCTCAAACATATTGATGCAGATTTATACGCTTTAATTGATTTTGAGTCCAGCAATCCTGAAAGTTATCTCTATCGACATCAAATTGGCAAAACATTTTTACAACATTTGCCTTTAGCTCGTAACGGAGTACAAAAATATTTACCTCTACTTCCTCTAGCAATTGAACAACTTGATTTACGAGAATATGATGTCATTCTCTCCTCTTCTCATGCAGTTGCTAAGGCTGTGATTACTACACCTTATCAACTGCATATTTGTTATTGTCATACTCCCATGCGTTACGCTTGGGATTTAACTTTTGATTATCTAAATAGTAGTAAATTAGGAAGAGGTCTCCCTGGTATTTTTACCCGATACCTTTTGCAGAAACTACGAGAGTGGGATGTAATTTCTGCTAACCGAGTTGACTATTTTATTGCTAATTCTCAACATACAGCGCGAAGAATTTGGCGTTGTTATAGACGTAAGGCAGAAGTAATTTACCCACCGGTAGAGGTTGAAAAGTTTCCTTTTCAATCTCATAAACAAGACTTTTATCTGACAGTTTGTAGATTAGTTAGCTATAAAAAAATTTCATTAATTGTTGAGGCTTTTAATCAGTTGGGGCGAGAATTAATAGTTATCGGTACTGGTGAAAAGTTAAATCAATTGCGTCAGCTTGCCCAACCCAATGTCAAAATTATGGGTTGGCAACCTGCGGATGTGGTTGCCCGATATCTGGCAGAGGCAAAAGGTTTTATTTATGCTGCTTGTGAAGATTTTGGCATGGCTTTAGTAGAGGCACAAGCTTGCGGTACACCTGTTATTGCTTATGGTGTTGGTGGAGCAAGGGAAACAGTACGAGATATTAGAAAGTATCCAGATTCAGCAACGGGTTTATTGTTTCCTGAGCAAACTGAAACAGCTATCATAGAAGCAGTAAAAAATTTTGAAAATTATCAAGCAGATTTTCAGCCAGAAATATTACGATCACACTCTGATCAGTTTGCTCCAGAAGTATTCAAAAAGCGTTACTTAAGTTTTCTAGAAAAGTGCTACACAGAATTTACAAGTAGTGCTTATCCGTTAATTTACCCCCCCTAGCCTCCCTTAGAAAGGGTGGAAAAGGTAGCGCGATCGCTAGTAGGTTGGGTTGAGGAAACGTAGCTTGCTTCCCGCCTGGGAAACCAAACATTTTGATGGGGGTAAATATAGCAAAGATTCCATACGGATAAATTTAAAAATAGAACTTTCTCCTAAAATCAAAATTTTTCCCGAAATCAAAATTTTTCACGAACTTTGCTAGCCATAAAATTGCCCTATTGTTTGATAATTTGGTAAATCATCAAGTTGATTTTTAGCTTTAAATGCCTCGATAATTGCTTGTATTTGTTCAATTTGTTCTGGTTTTAAGCCACTGACATTAATATTTTTGCTCATAGTGAATTTTGACTATATGATTGTACAATTTTAACACATAAGAGCAACTAAAATCCCTCTAAGCATGGTATTTTCATGTTCGGATAATTAAAAAGTATTTGTTTGTAGTTGTGCTAACTGCTCCTCAAAGCGAGATCGCTAATAACCAGACCTGAGGAAACGTGGCTTGCTTTCCAGCCTGGGTAACCCAACATTTTAGTAGGGGACAATAGACTTTTTGCAAAACTGAAATTGAAATAAATTACAATAGAAAAAATGTTAATTTGTCTAACTTTTGACTTTTTATTTTTGACTTTTGACTTACTTACTTCTGCCAGAAGTATCGTGAACTCTCAAAATTTATGTCAATGCCTACCCCGCCAGAATTTACACAGCAATCATTAGAAAAACATCTAAAAAATTACTTTGGTTACGACTCATTTCGCCCTGGGCAAAAACAAATTATTGAAATAGCACTGCAACAAAAAGATCTGCTAATTATTATGCCAACTGGTGGGGGAAAATCATTATGTTTTCAACTGCCAGCATTACTCAAACCAGGCTTAACAATAGTAGTATCTCCCCTAATTTCTCTAATGCAAGACCAAGTAGAAACTTTACAAGATAATGGTATTGCTGCCACATTTATCAATAGCACTTTGGGCACAACTGAAACCAGGAAACGGGAAAAAGACATTATGGGGGGAAAAATAAAACTTTTATATGTTGCTCCAGAGCGATTATTATCAGAGAAATTTTTACCATTTTTAGAATCAATTAAGACTCAACAAGGTATCTCTACTATTGCTATAGACGAAGCCCATTGTGTTTCAGAATGGGGGCATGATTTTCGTCCAG
>JAJEAQ010000202.1 GCA_022822685.1 Trichodesmium sp. jk18x7bins.61 | reverse complement strand
TTTCTCCAACAGGGGAAAGCAAAAGTTGTGCATAACGATTTAGGGTTGTTTCAAATTCAACTTTTGCAGCAGCCAAGAGAAACTAAAACTCAAGATATTTCATTGGGTATAGATCCAGGGAAACTCTATTCTGGCATGGGTGTAGTTAGCCAGAAAAATACCTTATTTAGGGCACATTTACAATTGCCACTCCAAAGTGTCACAAAAAAAAATGACCACTAGACGGATTCTCAGAAGAGGCAGACGAGGTAGACGAATTAATCGCAAAATACCCCTAACCCTGGCAAATCATTTGGCACCAATCGTCCTTTTTCCATCACTGCACCTCTAAAAGGATCGTCCGTTAAATTTAGATGACTATCCAAATCTAAATAATCAGCCATTGGAGCAAGTTGTACTGCTGCGGTATTCGCCAAGCAACTGTCAGAATAGCAACCAAACATGACCTGCAACCCATAAGCCTTAGCTGTATAAACCATCCGCATCGCTTCAGTTAATCCTCCTGATTTCATCAACTTAATATTAATACCATGCACACGATCTGCTAATTTTGGAATATCTCTAGCAGTAAAACAACTTTCATCCACAAAAATAGGTAATGGCGATCGCTTATACAGATGCAGTAAATCTGCCATTGCTGAAGTTGGAGCTAATGGCTGCTCCACATAAATAACTCCAACGCCAGCCAGCCAATCGCACATTTTTTCTCCATCCTCCAGACTCCAACCGCCATTAGCATCTACATATAATAAAGCATCCCCTGGTGCTTCCTGTTTTACTGCCATCAACATTTCCTGATCTGCTACAATCCCCTCAGGGCTACCTAATTTTACTTTCAACACCCGCGCATCAATAAATTCTAGCCAGTTTCGTACCCTCTGTCTTGCAACTCCTGGACTACTGATGCCAATAGTAACAGATGTGGGGACGATGCGATCGCGATCTAATCCCCAAAGTCGCCATAAAGGCCACCCTATTTTTTTACCCACCCAGTCATGCAAGGCCATATCAATAGCTGCTCTAGCTGCTGAGGGGAGCTGTAAATCTGTTAACACTTGCTCAATTTGTTGTCTTTCAAGTGGGTTGAACTTTTTTAGGGCAGGGGCAACTTGCTGTAAAGCTTGCTGTAAAATTTCGGTAGTTTGTAGTTTTTCCCCTGTATAAAAAGGTGATGCTTCCCCCCAACCTTCCATACCTTCTTGTTGTATTTTGACCAAAATATTGGTACTTTCGGTTTTAGTGCCCCGACTAATAGTTAAAGAAAATCTTTTATGAACAGTAAAAGTTTGAATATGAAGTTCCATGATTAATTAACAGCTTTGACTTTTTCCTGCGGAAATATCTCCAGGCACTGATCAGAATTTTAGTTGTCCGCCCCTGGCTATCAGAATCAAACACTCTAGCTATCTTAATATTTATTTGACAAACAGTCTCTAAATATGGCGCAACTGCACACATAATCGGTATCAGGGCTGTTTCTACTACAAGATCATCATCTTGCAAGTTACCAACGCCATTTTATCAATTGTCTATAATATAAAACTTTCCCAGAAAAAATCACAACGATATGATGAACAGCTATACAAAAAGTTATCAAAAATTATGGCCAACAATTTGGACTTTATGCTTAATGACAATTTTCTTGCTTTGGGCTAACAATGCTGTAGCAGGAGAACTTGCTGGGAGAATTGCTAATTTTCCTAACTGGGAAAACAAACCATCAATTAGCACTGCTAAGGCACAATTAATTTATCCGAAGTGGATGTCTAAAATTGGAATGTTAAAAGCACTTTAATAGATATGGTAGCACCACTAGCACCAGAAATCGTCACACCAGGTTTTGAGAGTAATCGTCAGTATTTGAACCAACCAGTAAACTTTGAAGTTAGATTTATTCAGATTGAGCAAAACTCCAATACTAAGGAAAAAACCCAACAGGAATTAATGAATTTGCCCAGATATTGGTCTTCAGCAGCGATCGCTCAAAGAAAAACTCAAGAGTTAGATTTACCTCCAGAGGCTGTGATCGCTGATCGAGAATTTAATGGGTTAAATATTAGTAAAGCACTGTTAGGAGATGATGCAATTTTATCTGTCAAAATTGATCCGGATAATTATAATCGCCAGACAACTATTATTTTGAGAGGTCATCTAGAATTAGTTTCAATTATTACTAGACGTGCTAGTGAACAACTAAACTCTGATAATTTTATTACTTGTGAAATCACTCAGCTTCTCCTTTTAAGTCTTAACTGAGTTTTTGAGTCTTTACTGATGAACTCATATCACTCAATGTTGAGTTACATTTTTATTTTAAACCCCGCCCGCCCCGGCGGGGTATTAGAGCTCAACTGAAAAGGAAATTGCAAGGGGTAGGTAGAAATAAAAAAGACATAACTGTCACAATTATGTCTTAACTATGGTTCAAGCTTTGCAGTATAATACTTTTGTGAGTGTCCTAGCAAACATATCCGTAAAAATGGTCATCGAGGAGATAAGGAAAACTACATTTGACTGTTGGGTAGTGAGTCTGGGAATCGAAAGTTCAGCTCTTACTACTTGAAAATCGAATGCAGATTCTAGAAATAAATTCTGATAATCTAAAACCATAATCTTTGATTCGGTTTTAGAAGTTCAACAACCTTCGGCTGAGGCAAGAGGCAAGAGGCAAAAGTACTGCTAGAATTCAGTACATTGTCCCCCACGCTTATTTGGAAAATTAGTGGTGTGCATTTTGCGCTTCGCAAACATGAATGGTGGCGCTTTTTATCCCCCACCATATGCATGCCTTGTTGCATGCATGCCTTTAATGCGATATTGCATATTAGACGGATGCGTATGTCTGTTCAAGTTTAGGACTTACTTCGGGAACAGACAAACCATTTACATGATGAGTTTCATCAGAACACCTCCAGAGAGCTTGCGCCACTTCTAGGTATTCTTTGGAAACTTTAGAAACACCGATGGCTGTGCTAATAACCGTTGGTAAACATGGACTGGGCATGAATGTTGTGAAAGGTATTAAGCATAGACCACAACATGATCATCCACAAACACCCTAATGCTGGCAATAAAATTAAATCAGGCATGACGAAGCGACACATACGCTTCCATACAGCTTGTTGAGATATTGCAATCACTACGGCAAGCGTCGTCAAAAGGGAACTATTCAGTTTTTTTGCCATTTCCTAAGATCGTCAGAGTCAGGTTTATCAGGCGCAACAAATCAGACCTATACCAACCAAGGACACTGAATCGACAATCTATCTAATTGTTATAGAAGGTTGACTCTTCAGTCTCCTCTCAATGCCTACGAAGTTAGCTGACGGGCTAGGGCTGAGAGATGCCCTTCTCTATATCTTTGTTTTTCAATTGCAAAGAATTATAATCAGAGATAAGCCCCTTATTTTGGTTCCTCCGCTCCAGCAGCATTCTTGCTATGCTATCTACGCTGGATTAGGCTGACTGTCTTTTGCTTTTAATATAATTTTAACTTCTATGTAGAAGCTTTGTCAACATCTTTTTACAGAAATTTTTGTGAATTTTATCAAAAATTTTTCTGGGATTTCAGAGGATGTCGGGGAAGTATTTAACCATATTTATGTTGTTGATCTAACACAATGATTGACACTTATTTATTCATATTGGGAGTCCAGCTTTCCATAAAATTTAAAATATTATTGATTGACTATACAAATCACTTACTTAATTGCTAGTTATCACATAATAATGACGATGATCATCACAAAAAAATGCAAGTATGATCACTTACTCCGTTAATATTACATCACCATGTCATAAGAAAAAATCGCTAATACTAGAGATATTAAGTTGAAGGTGAGTGTCATGTATCAAGAACCCCCTCTCTACCTACTTCCATCTGCATTAGGAGACCTTTTTGCTCAAGTCAATGAACTGGTTACATTACCTTGGCCGACCGTTATGGACTAATGGCAGCTATATTTGATGAGTCATTGTCAGAAGATGAAAAACGTTCAATTGATCGGCTACTGCGGGCGATTTGTAAAGGACGGATTGAAGTAGTGGATGAAATATCTGCTGTAGCATAAAAACTATGCCTGATAATATAGTAATTTTTACTATATATAGGTTTAGTGTATCTATTTTTTCTAGCAAAAACTTTTATTGGCAATCTCTGACTTTACCATCAGGTAGAGTAGCTCCGCATAATTTGGCTTCATTAAGATTTGCATTGGATAGATTAGCTCCATTTAACTTTGCCTCCTCCATATATGCTTGATATAAATCAGCCCAAGACAAATTACTACCTCTCAAGTCAGCCTTTCGCATAGTTGTACTATGCATAGTCGCTCCTGATAAATCTGCTTTGGCTAATTTGGCTTCAATCAAATTTGCGCTACTTAGAATTGCTCCTCTCAAGTCAGCACCTTCCAAGTTTGCTTTTTCTAAGTTGGCTCCTAGTAAGTTAGCTGCTCTTAAATCAGTTTCACTCAGATTCGCTTCGCTCAAGTCACAACCTTGTTATAGTCGACGCCCGATATTATTCGGGGCGCCTCTACTTCAGAACCGGACGTGAGACTTTCACCTCATCCGGCTCCTGGTTAGTCTAGGATTTTTCCAAGCTCATGTGTTCATAGTGATGACAATGGCTGTGGAGTGC
>JAJEAQ010000331.1 GCA_022822685.1 Trichodesmium sp. jk18x7bins.61 | reverse complement strand
TACTTACCACAGCAACTCTACCAATATAAGTACCAATTTTCTTACCTTGATTCACTACATCTTTAACAAGATCTCCAGTTATCAAACCATAGGATGATTTTTGTCTGAGTAATGGTTTCTTTCTGGAGAAACCGTATTTATCAACCTTGCACATTTGTCGACTACCTCTACCCATAGCTTTAATTAAGAATGGTTGATAGTTACGAATATCTAAACTATTTGGTGCAATACCAACACAAGCTGCATCAGTCCAATGTGATTCCTTAATACCTAATCTTTTTCTGTTGTATTTAGTTAAGTCACTACTACCAGTCTCAACTTTTAAACCAGTTGATTCTAGAACTTCTTTAAGTTCACAACGAGTAGCATTAACAGCAGCAACATCAGCTAGAGGTAGTTTTCTTGGCCGATTAATTAATGCTAATAACTAGGGTTTTTCAGATCAAAACTCAGCAGGTAATTTATGACTTTTTTCTGATTACAATCTACACCACTTAGTACCAAGTGAGAAACTTTGTCAGAATCTCAAGGAGATTTAGAATGGAAGTGGTCAAGATTGAAATCTTTGTCTTTACTATCACAATAAACACAAGTATCTAGTCTTAACAAGCTCCCGCTATAATCTTTGATTTAACGGTGAGTTATTGACTATGGAATGAGTATAGGAGACAAGCAGGCAGAGGGTTTTGAAATTAACATTAACGTGTTAGGTAGGCAAGACCAATCAAGATACTGATGAGTGTTATAGTTGTCAGGGCAAAATGTTTAATAGATGTACCTCCCTTTCTGACCATATTTCTCATAGCTAGTTTGACATAACTAGGTTTTGGTTGGACTTTAGAGGTAGTGGCTTCTACCTGTGTCTGTTTGTTGTCTGGAGCTGATGAAGATAAATTACTCATAAAAATCAATATGTTACTACTAATGTTCTCCAGTAGTTATTATTTCTCGAATATGACTTCTCAATTTATGACAAAATCAACACTACTATAACAAAAGTATTACCTTTTATGTAAATAAATCAACTCTTGAACATTGGCCAATCAAAACTTTGATTTTGAGAGCTTAGTGACTGAATATAATTATGAACCATGATCCAAATTCAAGTAGTATCGTTGAGTGTCTTTGCTGGTTTTTCTCTGCTGATGGCTCTGAGGATAACAGCAAAGAGAACATTAGATTATATATATGTGTGAAAATTTCTACAAGACTTTTGTATAGAAGCCAATAAAGCTTTAACTATATTCGAGTTATTAGGAAGGATTTTTTCATGTCACAAAATAGTTATCTAGTTTTAGGTGGGGGACATGTCAGTTTAGCCACAGCAGTTCACTCAAGTTCTCAAGGGAATTCAGTCTATTTATTTTCTCGTCGTCAACTAGCAATAAATAAAACGAAGATTGTTCGTTCTACTGCCCTAATTAAACGAGGTAATTATTCAATCGTAGCTTCTTCTCATCAGATTCAGGAAATTACAATCGCCAATGATGGGAAGTTGCCAAGGAATATTATTATTTGCTGTCGGGGTCAGGATCTTGAATTTTAGGCCAGTATTTTGGGCGAATATATTCAGCCTCAAATGAATATTCTGATCATTTGTGCTAGCCGTTTTTCAGGTCGAGTTTTCTGCAAAGTCTTAGAAAGAAAATTTGGCATAACTGAAAAACAATTACCCGCTGTTGCAGACGTCAATAATAGTCCATTTGTCAGCCGAGGAAATAGACATCTCCAGAAATTAAATTTTTGTTACGGTAGGGCAAGGGTTTAAGAATCTTTTTTGGAGATGTCTAATGCTAATGACCAAGTTGCTATTAATTTCATTAAAAAACAATTCAAGATAGCTGCCCAAAACTCAGATATGACAGAGGGTATTCTTGCTTCTTATCAAGGTTCATTTGATAGTTTAGATTCTGCTTCATCCAGTTTAGAAATCAATTTAGATAAATGTAATGACATTCTTCATGTGCCTCTAATCTCAGCCTCTTTAGCAAGGTGGGAGCTTGGAGAAAATAATTATAATATTTATCGAGGTTTTGGTCCTGATACTGCTAATTTGGTTGCTGAGTTAGATAGTGATCGCCTCACCATAGCTAAGGCATTAGGATTTCCTAACCTCAGTGATATGCACGACTATTTTAAGACTGCCTTTGGAACTCCCGGACTATCTATTTTTGAACACATTAACCAAATCGAAGCATTTGAAAATGCGACCTCACAGCATCCACATCACTCCTATCTTACAGAAGACTTACCTTTTGATAGTTTTCCACCACAGATTTTAGGACGCCTAGCAGGGGTTAAGACACCATTCTTAGATAGTTGTATAATTCTGTGCAGTAAGTTTCTTCATCACCCTATGAGGTGGACTGCTGAATTTATGGAATTGGACACTCAATGGCTGAACAGCCAACTAAGTCATAATTAAAAGAGGTCAAGCTTGAAAATTATAAAAGAACAAGTTTCTGGAATCAGCAATTTAAGGGCGATCCCATCCTTAGGGCTAGCCATATTTTCTCTATCTTGGATCCCAATCTTTTTTCGATTCCTCGAAGGGGAAATCGGCCCCTTTGCTACAGCATTTCATCGCGTTTGGCTTGCAGCCATACTCTTAGGGTTGTGGAATGGACTGCAGTATGTAAAGCATCAATTTTCCCCAGATCAATCTGTAAAACAACATCCCTATACCCGTTTAATTTTGCTGCAATTGTTAGTAGCGGGGATTAGTTTTGCGGGCAATCAACTATTGTTGGCTTGGTGTCTAAGTCAAACTAGCGTTGCCAACACTACTGTATTAACAAATATGACTCCTATCTGGACTGTTATTTTGGGTAGGCTAATATGGGGTCAGAAATTTAACAAGATATTTTTAATCGGGATAGGAGTCGCTATTGTAGGAGCTTCTGCTATTGGAATAGAAGACTGGCAAGTTGCCACAGGAAGTTTAAAAGCAGATGGACTGGCCATACTGGCTTCAGTACTCAATAGTACATATCTTTTGCCCATAGAATATCTGCGCTCCCAAATGAGTTCTACTACTATACTTTCGTGGATTTGCATAATTTCTACTCTGTTTATATTACCTATTGCTTTGATGATAGAAACTCAGTTATTTCCCCATTCCTGGTCAGGATGGCTTTTTGTAATGTTGTTGGGATTAATTTGTCAACTTTTAGGAGTAGGACTTGTTACCTATTGCCTCAAAAGTTTATCTTCAGGGTTAATGGCTGTGAGCAAGTTACTAATCCCAATAATGAATGCCTTCTTAGCTTGGGCTTTGTTTTCTGAGGTGTTGAGTTTCTGGAATTATGTGGCATTTGCTTTGGTTATACTCGGCATCTATATCGCCAAGCATGCTCAGGGGAAGGAAATTTTAACTCCCCCAGCCAAAAAAACAAGCCCCCTCCCAATCAAGTCGCCTCAGAATCACAGCCCCAGATACACATCAAGTACTTAACAGTCAACATAAAACCCACCCCAAACAACCAACACACAAACACAAACACAAACTCCAACCCCATAAACACCCTTCATGTAGAGAAGTCCCTCAAAAAATAACTATTTTTAGGAGTTAGGAGTTAGGAATTAGGA
>JAJEAQ010000810.1 GCA_022822685.1 Trichodesmium sp. jk18x7bins.61 | reverse complement strand
GCTTAATTGCGTATAAAAAAAAACTTGGTTTGTAAATTAAATTCAGGCGTAGGGTGGGTGAGAGGGAAATATCTCCTTGTACTCACCAAGATTTTTTTGTCCCCCGTCACCCACAAAATTAAGCATTCTAGCTGTCTTAATATTTGTTTGATCAAAAGTCTCTGATAGCTTTAATTATAACTTTGGCTTAACTGCTATAGCTTGATCAATTTGGGAGCTAAAGCCCAACTACAAACAAACTCAGTTTTTTTCTAACTGATATAAATAGAAAGTTTCAATCTCTATGCGTTGCACTACTTATGACTTTTAAATCATTAAGTTAGCTCAGGATTAGCATCCAGTCAAAAATACTTTTTTCTGTTTAGCCTTCCCTGATTTTCCCCGGTGTTTAACGTGAGGCAAAATCAACTACCACACGGATTGAGCCCTATACGTGCTAAACGATGTTCTAACTCATTTTCATCGATATGAGAATAATGTTTCCTAATCCAATCTTTTCCTTTTCCTTGTTGATATGCTTGCAGAAAATCAGTTTTTTGTGCTGGTGTTTGTAATAAGTCACGATTGGCACGAGCAACTGCTTCACCAGCCCACTGAATCGCCCCCTCACCGGAATAAAACTGTTTTCTCACCGCATTAATAGATTCTTCTAATGTTGGTTTGTGGTGAAAAACATGGGTATGATTTGCCATTCTTAAAGCATCCCTTTTGGGATCAATCCGCCAATTCCCATTCTCATCCTGCTGCCAGAGATTATCTTTGGCAACAGCAAAGAGACTATCTTTACTATCTCCCTGACGCATTCCGGCTGAATTTGAAACTAAAATTCCTTCACAAACAAATTCATGGATACTAGCAACTTCAATGTCATAAGTGGATGCTTCTCTTACGTTCGTCTCCACTTTCTTGACTTTAACAGGAATTAAATCTATGGCAACGGTGGGAGCAATCATCTGCTGCTGAACTTTACTCCCGTAATCTTGAAAAGTATTCCTTAAAGGTTTAACCATTTCCTTTGAAAACCCATTATCTGTCCAATATTTAGGGGGTTTCGGCTTCTGAGTTGAGTAAGTCAGCATTAGAAAAACTAATGCTTCATAACTATGCTCACCAATTGTAACTAATTCACTTTCCCACTTTCCTACTCGCTGGCGCACCGCACAACATAACTTTGTGGTGATTCCCAAAGATGCGTATAGCGCTTTTACCTGTCTTAGGAAGTCTTGGTAAACGGAAGCTAAGAGTACACCTTGAGAATGACACCCATCTGTATCTGTTAAACCAGCTAAATAGCCTTGACGGATTTCAGTCGTTCCCATCAGGATACAATCTGGAATAGAAATAGATGTGAATGGCTGCTTAAACTGTGACAAATATTGATTGAGACTACTGCTATTTAACTCAAGTTCATAAGTTGTTGTTTGGGATTTTTCTGGTGTGATGAGTGTATGTGTTTCCAGACTAAATTCTTGGGCAATATTAATCAGTCGCTCAACAATTTCTCTGCTCTCTTGGGCTACCCTAAATTTAACTTGCGTTCCATCGGGTGTCACTGAGCCATTTCTATGGAAGTAGCCTAGAAAATAAGCAACTTCACTGGTAAGAGCTGGTATTGTGATAGGTTTGACATGAGACGATGCTACAGCTTTCAACTCAGGTAGCTCTGTGGGAGTACCAGGTATTGCTTGGGGGATAAAAATCAGGCGATCGCCCTCTTGTAAGTCTTTGGCTTTAATCATTTTATAGTTACTGTGTAAATCTTGAAGCACGGCAACTTTATGATCGGGAGTACATTCAAAATATCCATCCTCTGTTTGAATCCGACATAAAGATTGAGTACCTTGCTCAAAGAAATTTGTCACAGGATAGAAACCTTTGCTAGTTAATACGCGATCGCCTACCCTAATTTTTTCAATAGTAACTAGCCCTGATGCTGTATGAACTAAAGCACCCGCAGGCAGACAGCGACGAATATTTCCGGCCACAATTGTCACGGCAGCTTCATCAATTAACAAGCAACACTCAACAGAATTTAATTGTTGCCCAACTGCTTGATTTAAAATGCTCCCACAACGTTGGTATAATTCTGGCAATTTGATAGGGTTAGCAACTCCACCAAATCCTTTTAAAGGCTCTCCGGCTGGTCTGATATCGCTCAAGTCAATGATCACATTTACTGCTCCAGAAAATCGCTGATCAGTTGACAATTCCAATAAAGCTTGATATGAGCTGATCCATCCTTGACGACTATCACCAACATAAATCTCTGCTTCATCTTGGTTAAATTTTACCTCTGTCAACTCGCGACGTAACTCAGGTGGGGTAGAGCCGATTTCACCTTGCAGTGTAATATTTAAGTGATTACGGATTGGTGGCAGTTGATTTATATAACGTGGCTCCAATACTGCACCGGTACCGCAGCCCATCATTGCTAAGTCCATTAATAGGCCAAAGGCACGCCAGTCCAGAATATTTGTGGACGAACAGTTGTAAGCTCCTGAGAAGTTTTGAGGTTGTAAAATCCATTCTGTACCTCCTACCCATAACCAACGACCAGAAGATAGAGTTTTAAGTTGACTTTGCATCCGATACAGTAAGTCTGTTTCTTCAGGAGTAAGTTGGCCTAATTTTCTCAGGCCATTAATTGTGCGATCGCACACCTCTAACCAAGTCTCACGCCCTACCTCTGTCTTCCGACTGTAAGTTCTGTAGAATACTGGGTTGGCAGTCGGGGCCGTTTCTGGGAACTCGCTCTGATGTACCCTTTCTAATTCTCTAACCATATTTAAGATAGAAATTTTTTGAGATAAGCAACAGATTATGAGTGTAGCGATTTTTCCCATCTAGAGTCAAATGTTTGACAAAATTGACAATATGCTCTACATCTAGGGTGATCTACTTGTCAAAAAATTGAATAAAGAGTCAGAATAAAAAAATCATACACTGTTGAAACCATGATTATACTTTGATTTCACCAGGAAATGCCTATAGATTATGCCATTTCTCTATGATAAATCTGGGGAATGCCAGGGGAGGAAAAATTATGTCAGCAAAAATTAATAATCATATGTATAGCAGTCGCTAGAGCGGTTAGGACATAGAATAGAAATAGTATTTTATAGATAGGAATCGCCTAATAATGGCCCTCACCTCTAGTTACAATCTAGAAAATTTTGATTGCTGACGAGATGCCATTGAGTATGTCTGGTTTATAGCATCCTAACCGTCTTGGCGGTTACTATAAGCCAGAAAAAAAGAAGTTTTTTGTTACTTGTAGTAGAGTTTTACCATCAGACCAAATCTGGTTTTAATAACCCTTTTTATGGCTTAATTTTTTTTAAGAGAAGCAAGCTTGGTCAATTTTTATAGAACCCATTTGAGATACATTAATAATGACTATTGGCAAGTCCTTTAAGTATTTGCCCTGCATAAAAAATCAGGCCTCAAATAAAATTTGACAGTATTGTCTCTGCGGAGCCTTCCCAACTCCCAACTCCTAACCTCTACTCAAAATGGGTTCTATAAGGGGTTTTCACGATCAGATTTGGTAGAACAAGGACAAATTTTTTCTATTTTGAGTGTTTGAAAAGTCAGTAGTTCAGTTTTTTTGTGAACCTTTTTAATTATGAAGACAACCAAACTTAATTCTAAATTTGGTCTAGAAATTAGCGATATTGACGTCACAACCTTGAAAGAAGAGAGCAGCCTTGAAGAAATATTTTCTTTATTAGAGCAATATGGGCTCTTATTATTTCGCAAACAAGCCTTAGACGATCATAATTTATACGAATTTAGCAGAAGACTTGGGAGGTTAGAAGAATCAGCTAGAAAAATCTGTTTTTCTCAATCACATTCTCAAATAAGCAATCTGACAAATCTACGAGATGATCGAGGAAATCCTTTGGGTTTTCCTGTAAACACAACAGATTTTTGGCATTCAGACCAGGAATTTCGTAAAAATCCAGCAACTCTTGCTACCTTGTATTGCGTTTTACCTTCACCGATAGGTGGTACAACAAGCTTTGTTAGTAGAGCTATTAGCAATCTTAATTTACCTAAAGAGATTCTCAAAAAAATCCGAAATCTTGAGGTTACTTATATTCCAGGCCTGATCCATGATAATGTAGGTCCTAAAGTTGAGGTTGTTCATCCTCTGGTATTAAAAAGTCCTCGTTTAGGCAAAGAGACAGTTTATGTTAGTGAACACACCAAACGAATCATCGGCTTAAATCCAGAAGAAGGAAACGCTTTAAAAGCAAGATTATTGGAAACAATTCTTGTTCAAAAGAATATATATTCACACATTTGGCAAACCGGAGATTTAATGTTGTATGACAATACTCAGTTCTTACATCGACGGGATGAATTTCAAGGAATTAGATGGCTGAAAGCAACAAAGATTTTTGCCCCTCAAGAAAAGCTGGCTGTACCTAGGGGAAAATTTTATGAACATCAGGAATCAAATATTTACAGGAAAAGCAAAGCAAAATCTATGTATAATACTCACATAAAATCTTTGGTAGCAACTATCAACGGTAATTCGAGAAACTCACACAGCAAGCTAAAAGAGCTTGTCAGCAAAAGCTATGGAAAGTATAGCTCCGATTCCACACTATCTATTCCAAAACCTCAGTTAATTAGAGCAGGAATAACCGGGGGACTACCTTTTGACAGTCTGACAACTGATTTACTGCTTGGCTGTTTACCTGCATCTCAGATTTGCTACGGCAATTGTTTTGCTGCCCGTGGGGCATTTATATCTGGCTTTAATTTTGGAAAGCATGTGGAAAACATTCTAGACGAGGATGTGTTTAAAGCCGATCTAAAAGCTATTCCAGACTTCCAAGGTTTTTTAAGGAATGGGTGGAATAGCGATCCTTCCTGGAATTGGCCAAAAGCGCTAAGACTAGCTGAATTAATTCACGAAGCAGGAAAACACACCATCTTCATCACCAAATGTTTTCTTGCTCCCGCTCAAGAGATCCTGTCTCGTTTTGCAGCCCTTGGTGTAGAAATTCGAGTTTCTATCAGTGCTTTTGATACCGAATCACAGATTGAACAACGATTACAAACTATAGAAAATTACCGCAATAACAATGGAGTAGCAATACCTGTAGTAATGACAACAAGGTTTAAAGACCAACTGCTCAATGATAGACAAGACTTGATAGTTCAATATGTTGTCGAGCAGGATTTACCAGCATCAGAAAACAGCCTCAGATTCGAACCCAACTCTCCTGTGTTGGAATTAATAGATGAGTCAGTATGCGGTTACGTTGCAAAAACTGGAGATCTATAGTGTGGACGCTTGTACTCTGAGCAGATTTTGCGCGTCCCTACAACTACCACTGTTCCATCTCACTATTGTGGGTTACAAAGTCCAAACCTCTCAGAAAACGATCCAGAATTTCTCAAATCCTTGTGGCACAATCCAGTACCTACTAATGCTGAAGTAAAATCCAATCTTTCATTGAACAAGCCTTCCCAATCTGGTGTGGCAATTAATTGGAAAGAAATAGAAACAATTGAAAATTTAATTAGACGATAGTTATGAACTATAAAAATATTATATGGAGTGAAAAAAAGAGCCCAAACAGCTATTCAAGAATTAATCCGGTGCCAATGGAATTTGAAAGTGAGTGGTATGTTGAAAAACCATAAATTGGCAAGTGCTATAGTAGATTGTGGTTTTTATGAGTTCAAGCGTCAGCTTACATACAAGTGTGAGTAGTATGGCAGTGAGTTAGTGATAGCAGACAGATTTTACCCAAATTCTCAAATATGTTCTCACTACGGGCATCAACAGAGAATGCCACTACACTTAAGAACTTATAAATGTGAATCATGTGGATTCCAAGCAGACAGAGACTTTAATGCTGCTGTAAACTTGGAAAATTATTTGTCTATCTAGGTGGAGTTCCCACCGAGAACACGCCTGTGGAGAAGATAAGTTACAGAATGTGGTCAGTGGTCTTCAATGTTTGCGCAGCATTGCGTCAGCAAAGCAGGAAGCTAGTTCCAAAACCCTCTTGGGTAAGTTTGGGTAGGTTTAGTAGAACGGAGATCGACCTTTCTAAACGTAGTAAATCAAAAATTTAGCCAGGGTAAAGGAATTTTTGCTCTGGTTAATATCAAAGTCATCAAAGGACTACCAAATAACAATAATGGCAGAAAATTTAAACAGTTCCTTTGAAAAACAGCCCTTAATTCTAACAAAATATCAAAAATTCTGGGGACTATTGGGAATAGGAATGGGGCAACTTATATTTTCTTTGGATGTCCATATTGTCAATATTGCTCTTCCCACCTTAAAACAAATTTTTCACACTAATTTGACAATTCTTGAGTGGCTACCGGTAAGTTATCTTCTAGCGATCGCTACTTTCACCCTGGGTGTAGCAAGATTGGGAGATATGTATAGCAAGAAGGGTTTGTACCTAATTGGATTGACTGCATTTACTATCAGTTCACTATTATGTGGAACAGCACCCACGATCCACATCTTGATCGGCTTTCGGATATTCCAAGGAGTTAGCGCTACTTTTATATCGGCAGTAGCCTTTGCTCTTGTTACAGAGGTATTTCCTGAGGAAGAACGTGGACGTTCTCTAGGTATCACTGGTGCTATTTTTGCGCTTGGTACTACTCTTGGCCCAGCATTGGGAGGACTACTAATTAGCTTGGGAAACTGGCGTGTCATCTTTCTGATCAATGTACCGATCGGCATATTTGCTATTACATCTGTAGCCTTAGCTATTCCTTTCTTACCCCGCCACGAGATTAAACAAGGTTTTGATTTTGTGGGAACATTACTGATAGCATTCACCCTGATCTGTTTTGTCCTCGGAATGACTCAAATTCAGAGACATGACTTTAATTCCTCATCCTTTTTGATTATGCTCGTGCTTGCTAGTGTGGGCTTGAGTAGCTTTTTAATGGCAGAGTTATATCTACCAGATCCAATTCTTGATTTACAGATTTTTCGTAATCTCAGTTTTAGCCTCAACTTATTACTGAATGTAATGGTGTATACTGTTACAGGAGGTACAATCTTCATACTTCCTTTTTTCCTGGAATTAGTCAAGCATTATACTTCTGTGCAAGCTGGGGCATTAATAGCACTTTTAGGGATTGTCTCGGCGCTATTCGCACCTATCGGGGGTTTCCTCGGAGACCGTTTTGGAGAGCGTGTTATCAGCTTAATCGGATTATTCTTATTAATTTCTGGATATCTTGCTATAGGTACTTTTAACACTCAGCTATCTATTTTAGGCTATATACTGCGGATTCTGCCCTACAGTATAGCACTCAGTCTATTTATTACCACTAACAACAGTGCAGTAATGGGACTTGCTCCCCGTGACTGTTTAGGCCTTGCTTCAGGATTATTAGCTTTGTCTAGAATATTAGGACATACTATAGGTTTACCCCTCATTAGCTTACTGTTTTCAATGTTGAGTAGAAGGAAAATGCAAGTATGGCCTGAAACTGATGTCTTGAATCTGCCTGCTGAGGCATTAGTTTTTGGAATGCAACAGAGTTTTCATATCATTGTATTAATTTTGGTAGTTGCAATTATCCTAGCGACTATCCTTTGGTACACCAGCATTTCTCAGAAAGAGTGCGATGGCTAACTCTGAAGGCCTTAGAAAATCTTGAATGAATTACAATTTACAGCACTTTTTAGGAGATCAAGGGGCTTTGTTGCACAAAAGACGAAAATAGGGTATGAAGAACAGGATATAGCACAAAAAATCCACACAAGTAAAAATGAGTAAGTCCAAGTCTAAGTTCAAGTAGAAGTCTAGTTAACGAATCCAGTGGGGGGGATCGCGATTCGCGTTTCATGTGCGTAGCAAAGCTCGCCGGGAAGGAATCCCTACTTTCATGCAACAAAGCCTTATTTATCTGAAAATTGCTATAAGCACAACATCAAGAGTATCTCAAATCATATATTTGGAATAACATCTCAAAGTTTTCACTTCAAATTTTCTAATTTAATCCGGGGATCTACAGCTTTTAACAGTAAATCAGCTAACAAATTGCCTACAATTAACATTAAAGCCCCCATCATTAAACTTGCCATAACTAAATACCAATCTTGGTTTTTTACTGCTTCTAAAATTAGACTACCTAAGCCTGGCCAGTTAAAGAAGTACTCAGCAATAAATGAACCACTTAATAATGAAGCAAACTCAAATCCTAATAAAGTCACTAAAGGATTAATCGCGTTTCTCAAAGCGTGAACATAAATAACTCTATTTTCTGGAAGACCTTTAGCTCTGGCTGTTTGGATATAATTTTGTCGGAGAACATCCAATAATTGCCCCCGCGTTAACCTCTGTAAACCAGCAAAACTGGTAATACTTAAAGCAATAGTTGGTAAAATCATGTGCCAACCCCTATCTAAAACTTTACCAACGAAAGAAAGATCGTAGTAGTCGATACTTTGCATCCCTCCTATAGGTAATAGAGGAGAAAGATTCTGGGCTAAAAATAATAATAATAAGGCAGTAATAAAACTAGGGAAACCTTGGCCTGTGTAGCTAATTAACTGTAGAAAACGATCTAGAAAACGGTTTTGGTTGACTGCAGCAATAATTCCTAGGGGAATAGCGATCGCCCAAGTCATGATCAGGGAAGAAATCGACAATAGTAGGGTGGCAGGAATACGTTCCCATAATAAATCTGCCACTGGTTGCTGAAAAACAAAACTTCTGCCAAAATTTCCACTGGTAATAATTTCTCCTAACCAACGCAAGTATTGTTCTAATGGAGGCTTATCTAAGCCAAACTGTTGCTCAAGTTGCTGAATAGTTTCTTGGGAGATTTGGGGGTTGCGACTCAAAGTATCTAAATAATTACCAGGAGCTAATTGAATTACAGTAAAACAAAGAACTGACGCTAGGAATAAAGTTAATACTGCTTGTAATAATCTCTTCAAGATATATGCAGAAGTTTCACTGGTAATTAATTGTTTTAGTCTCTGATAATTCAATTCTCTATTCACTAACTAAATTCAGCAAATTCTATATTTAATTTCAATATTGTTTCTGATGTTATTTAACCTGTATTGAACCCTCAAATGTTAGGGTTAACCAGGAGCTGATTCTGGTTTCAGTTAATATTGAATTAAGCTCACTATTGGTACATTTGGCAATTTTTTGCGTCCACCTAGTTCTGTTAATTCTATGATCAAACCAAAGCCCACTAATTCACAGTTAGCTTTTTCAATTAAGTGGGCTGTAGCTCCTGCCGTGCCACCTGTGGCTAACAAGTCATCAATTATTAAAACTCTACTCCCTGATACCATTGCATCTTGGTGCATTTCCAGACTATCTTTACCATACTCTAGATCGTAATCAACTGAATAGACTGGTGCTGGTAACTTTCCAGGTTTGCGGACTGGAATGAAACCTATATTCAACTGATAAGCTAAAGGGACACCAAAAACAAAACCTCGTGATTCTATGCCCACTACATAATCTGGTGTAAGTTCCGAGCATTTTTCTGTCAAAATGTCAATAGTGTAACGTAGCCATTGAGGGTTCCTCAGAAGGGTAGTAAGATCTCGAAATATAATTCCCTCAATCGGGAAATCGGGGATGTCGCGAATTAAATTTTTCAGCTCCATTGGGATTAAGTTAAAAGTTACAATTAATGGGACTTCAGTCAAAAAAATACTACAATTTCAAATCCTTTTGTGTCCTATCAGTACTCAGCTTAGCAAACATTTATGCTCATTATTATTTTTTCACTCATCAGTATAAACATTGGATTTCTGCTCTAAAAAATCAATAACTTATTTAACCAATTTGAGGTATGTTATTATTTTTATTGCTATCTCTAACTGTAAAGCAGCTTTTTTTGCTTACTTATGGTTGTGTTATAATTAAATTTTGTTACGGTGGCAAGAAAACTAAATTCATTGCCATTTACATACATGATTAAACATTGCTTTTCTAGTATCGATTACTCATAATATCAAAAATATTCTCATTTTTGTCGATTGTATACCTATCATCTTGTTGATCTTAGTCTTAATCATATTATCAGATTTACGTATAAAACTTGTAAATTAATTCTTATCCAGGGAGATTTTTAATTTTTTTTAAAATTATTGACAATTTCCTAAAAATAGTGTAATGAATTATAGAATATTGCTTTAAAAGTAATGGAATTGAAAACTGCTCCTAAGCCATCAACACCATTAATATTGAATAACTTACCAGATATACCTCTGCCTGATGGTGGTTGTCCCAAAAGAACGAGGACTCAAATTGATTTCATCCTCCTAGCAATTGAGGCTTTGCAGCTTGGAGGAGCTGAAGTTATGTTGAAAGTAGTAAAAGACTTAGAACTACAAGGAATTATTCCCAATCGGGTTTCTTTATGGCGACTGCGTAGCACAAATCCTCTACGTCGTAATAGTCAACGTCGTCCTTTAACATTGACCGAAGCTAAAGCTCTAGTTATTATTGCCAGTCACTTGGCCAAGCGGTTAACTGTTCCGATTCGGAAATTGTTGTTTGACTATCAGCAGTTAAGTCAAAAACAGTTACCGATAGAAAATCATTTACAATTATCATTTTATTTAGAAAGGTTTAGAGCTCACTTCCGCAGTCGTATGAACTCTAGGCGAGCTATTGTAATGTCCTACAATTCAGAAGAAAAGTTAAATCAACTCGGGTTAGAGTTATTGGGTAAGTTGCTATTCTGTACTGGTACAACAGGAATGCAACGTTTTTGGATTAGTCTGTTTGATGGAGAAGTGCAATGACAATTCAACGTCAGTACAGCTTGCCTAATTGCAAGTTGGTTTTGCAGGGCTTGAGTGAGACGGGAGGAACACCTAATCTCAATCAGGAACAGGTATTGTCTATCTTAATGAGTGTTGAGTGTTATATTCAAGGCCAAGAACCCCCATTGACTGGAGGACGAGATTTTTTTGAAAGTTTGGTCAGACAAGTTAGTAGTTATGCCCAAGAATTTTTCAGTGGCATATCTTCGCCTAGACATCCAAGCGATCGCTCTGAATTAGTGCAATTACAAAAAATAGATGTTAACCTGCATAGATTGATGCTTTCTGACGGCAATTATACTCCAAATAGTACGGAGCCAAAACCAGGAAGAACTATTGATTTAACTACAGTTCAGTTATTTGATTTAGTTGAAGCAATAGACCAATTCTTTGCTGATTCTATGACTTTACCAAATTTCTCTTTAGCAGTCAGACCTGTTTCTCGAAGACAGGCCAAGGTAGGGGAGCCTATAGCCCAGAAAGTTTTACCTGCTACTGTAGGAATGTCTGGCTTGGCACTAGCAGCGCTGGCTTTATTCTTTGTACCTATCCCAGAAGTACAACGTCCGAAAGAGCCTCAACCAAGTTCAAATGAAAGTATCGGTAATTTAGAAACAACTCCTACTAATACCTCAGAACCTAGTCTTAATCCTACCCCAAAACCAGAAAATTTGGACTCATCGCCAGAATCAACTACTATTGGTTCATTAGATGAGGTAGATACAACAGAAGCTTCTGAAGAAACATTAACTGGAGAAAACTTAGAGTCATCTTTAACTACTGATTCGGAAATTACTGATCCACAAGAGATTGAAGAGTTGCAGTATTTTCTGAGAGAGAAAATTAATAATGCTTGGACAGAAGAAATCAGAGTAGATTTGATTTATCGTGTCACAGTAGCTTCAGATGGTTCTATCATTGGCTACAAACCAATAGATCCTACTGCTGCTGATGAGGTGAATAAAACTCCTCTACCAGATTTACTGAATCAGCAAGCAGCAGATGGGGAAATTGGTCAACCAACAGCAGAATTTAAGGTATTTTTTACTGCAAATGGTTTCCTAGAAGTAGAACCTTGGTAATCATCAGTTATCTCTAAAGCTTGGTATCTTTAAGAACTCAAAAACAGTTTTTGAGATACTATTAAATCAAACAATCACCAACGGAAAAACCGTGAGTAAATCTTCTCCTGATCGGAATCCTAACCCTAGGTCTCCGGGAATAGGTTTGTTAATATTATCTTTGATATTTAGACTTTTGCTGCTAGTAGTAGCTAGCGGTTTTTCCTGGGTGTTAGGAATGGCGATCGCTTTTCAATATCCTTCTAATTCTCAAGAAATACCCATAGCAGAAAAATTGCTCCGTGGTGCTAAGGGTATGGTGTATAAAGCTAAAAGGTTACCTCAATCTTCAAGCCTTAGCCGTGAATATATTCCAGAAACTGCTACTCCCCAAGTTGAATTAACTCAGGCAGAAAAAGAGGAAATACAAGCAGAGCTGAAACAGTTACAAACACAGTTAAATACTTTAATTGAGGAAACTACAAATTTAGAAAATAAACTAGGCCTCAATCTGCCTACTCGAAATTTAGAAGCAAGATTGGAGCTGATTGCTCAACAGTTAACTAGGTCAGTTTCTGTGAGGGATAGTAAAGAAATAAATCAACTTTTTCAACCAGTATTTACTGAAAGTACCATGATGGTAACTCTTCCTAGTGATATTTTGTTTGAGTCAGATAGTAATACAATTAGTTCTGAGGGAAGGGTAATTTTAGACAATTTAATTAGTGAATTGAAAACTTATCCAGGGGTTACCATTGGTGTTTATGGTCATACTGATAATCAGGATGAAGTCAAGCTAAATCGAGAACTTTCATTTTTACGGGCTGAAGCAGTCGCAGAATATTTATCGAAAAATTTAGGTCAACGTTATCGCTTGCTTGCTATTGGCTACGGAGAATCTCGCCCCATAGCAAAAAATGATTCTCAAACTAATCAACAACGTAATCGTAGGATTGAGCTGAAAATTCATCCTGGAAGGGTGTGGTAGGTTTTAGGTATGGACTAGATTATGGCAAATCGTTGAACAAATAATTCCCGTAGTTATACTTTAGAGCAGCCTGTATTTATCGGCGATCGCGCAAAACAGCTTGGAGAGTATAATAATATTGAATCGGGTAATCACCCATGTAGTTTTTCCAAATTCCCCACTAATACCAATTACCAAAAACTTTGCTAGACTTAGGTTTTATATTTCTCAATATTATTTGTTATATCATGTCCGGATCATAAGCAATAATTAAGCATCCCTAGTTTGACGATCCCAGAAATTAGATTATACCAATTTCATAAAACATTGCGACAATGCTTTCCCTTAATGGTAGGAATCTAGAGTAACATAACTACCTTTTTCGAATTTGGTATTAT
>JAJEAQ010000502.1 GCA_022822685.1 Trichodesmium sp. jk18x7bins.61 | reverse complement strand
TAATATCGGGCGTCGACTCTAACTAGATAAAGCATAACCCAGAAACTTTTCTGGATGTGTTGACCATTCTTTTATCCCTTGAAAATAACTACGCCAAGATGCCCTAGTAGAAACGACTATGAATTCTAGGGTTGAGCATATCATCTACAGGTTGATTGCTCTGGAGATGTTGTGTAACTATTAATGGGACGCGCTCTGCTTTGACTCGATAATACCAAATTTCATCAGGAGTAATTCTGACAGTCGGGCCAGTGCTGCATTGGCCTAGACAACCACTAGCCTGAATATTTACACCAACCAAATTTTTTGTTTCAGCCTCAAAGCTGTTGAGAACTTCTGTAGAGTTGTTGCGCAGACAAGACTGATTCTGGCACACCAATACACAGCGATCGCCAGAATTCTTTTCTTGTTTTTGGCCTTCAGATGTTGACATCAGTCAAAGATTATTAATATAGCTTTATTCTAAATATATTGTAAGCTTTCCTCAAAGAAAGGTGTGATGTATGGTCAACTAAGCTTTCCTTTATAATTACTACATAAAAAAGGGGAAATTATATTTTGAATTTGACAAATATTATAATTGCTTGTACCAGAAAAAATTACAGAGGTAAATATGACCCGGACTGTAGCAGATGTGATGAGCAAAGTTCCAATCTCTGTTAAACCAGAAATGCCTTTGAAAGAGGCAATTAAAATTTTAGCGGACAAACATATTAGCGGTCTTCCTGTGGTTAATAACGATGGAAAATTAGTTGGGATCGTATCAGAAACAGATTTGATGTGGCAAGAAAGCGGAGTTACTCCTCCACCTTACATTATGCTTCTAGATAGTGTGATATTCCTAGAAAATCCAGCTCGTTATGAAAAAGAAATTCATAAAGCTTTAGGTGAAACTGTCGAGGAAGTAATGACTAAAAACCCTCTAACTATTACACCAGAAAAACCACTCTCGGAAGCAGCTAGAATCATGCACGAACGTAAGATTCATCGGTTACCAGTGCTAGATGAAAATGGCCAAATGATTGGTATACTCACCCTTGGTGATATTATTAGAGCTATGGCAACGGAGTAAATTTGATTTCATTCAAAATAGCTGATGGTAGGGGATCAAAAATAAACATTAGTTTATGACTTGATCATCCCGAAAAATACAGAAAAGAAAATTTATGGAAAAGAGTGTCACCCCAGATTCAATTCGGCAACTATTAGTATCAGAGGAGTTAGGCGATCGCCTGCGTGGAGTGAATGAGTTACGTCAAATAGAACCAGCGATCGCTTTTGAATTAATTCAAACTCCAATTACAGACAAAGATACTAGAGTTCTTTATGCTGCAGTTAGCCAAATGTCAAGTTTGGGAACAAAAAATTTAACTAGTTCTGAAGAAATATTGCGCGATTGCTTGCTCAATGATCCAGAGCCAGATGTCCAGGCAGTAGCAGGGGATGCTTTAGGAGCATTAAAAATTATTCAGGCTTTTGAAAACTTACAACAAGTTTATCAGAACACTCCAGAATGGTTAGTTAAACTCAGTATAGTGGCTGCAGTTGGAGAAATGGGGGAAGCAAAAGCATTCTCTTTACTAGAAGATGCTCTGAAATCAGATAATGAACTAATACAAACCATGGCCATTAGCGCTCTAGGGGAACTAGGAAATGTAGCAGCAATTCCCTTATTAAAACCCTTTGCCACCCATAATGATTGGCAAATACGTTATAGACTTGTACAAGCTTTGCATAGGCTAGGTGGTTTAGAAGCAGAACAAATCATAGCAGATTTAGTGAGCGATCAAGTTGAGCAGGTGGCTCAGGAGGCCAAGTTAGCTCAAAACAGCTAATTCAATAAGACATAATACTTAGCGCGACCAGTTCAGGTCGTCTGAAATGGGACACGAGTTTCCTAGGGATTTTCACCAAGAGCTGCTCACGGAAAAGACTCTATGAGTCCGGTTACTCCTGTTCATGTCGGTGACAGGCTCAAGTAAGCAATGAAACAGTCCGAATGCAAACCCCGTTTGAGCCTGTCGCCGACATGTTTCGTGGCGACCTGAACATGTAGCTTTAGCTAAAACAGGGAGCCTCTCAAAAAGGTAAGTCCTGACCTTTTTGGCCGAAAAGTAGGCTCACCCACCAGGGATGAGGTGGAATGGAGCAAGAGGGAAAGAGATGGAAAGGTGAACATAGTCGCGCGTTGCCGATTAAACTGCGTCACTATAGCGCGACCTGTTCATGTAGCGAAGCTAAAAGCGTTTTAGCTTCGCTACATGAAAGCTCCGACTCTTGGAGCCAACTGGGTTATTTATGAAACAGCCAAATTATCCCTGATAGGCTGTAACCAAAAGGTAAGGGAGTGATATTGGTGCTTGAGTTAGAGTCGACGCCCGATATTATTCGGGGCGCCTCTCCTTCAGAACCGGACGTGAGACTTTCACCTCATCCGGCTCCTAGTTAGTCTAAGATTTCTCCCGGATCATGTGTTCATAGTGATGACAATGGCTGTGGAGTGCCTCAAGGTTCCCCGGCTTCCAATTGTTATGGGAGCCATCCTTGTGGTGTAGTTCTACCTTATCTCTAGGCATGAACCGTAATCCACAGGCCTCACATGTATAATCTTGTTTCTTCAAGACTTTCGCGGTTTCTCCATCGTAGAATTTTGATTCCCGTTTCGCCCAGTATATGAAATCTCCATTAAACGGGGTGTTTTCCTTAGTTACCATGACATGTTTATTGACTTGCCATTTGACTGTTGGAAATGCTTTTTTGACTAGCGTTTCTGAGCTGTAACGGTTATTCTTTTTTTCTTTATTGAAAACCGCGAAGGTTCGATAATTCATCCCCCATAGGTTGTGTTTAGTCATGTCACAGTATTGGTGGTACTTACGCCACCCTCGTACAATTGGGGCTAATTTTTGTGCTTTGACTTGAGAACCATAA
>JAJEAQ010000685.1 GCA_022822685.1 Trichodesmium sp. jk18x7bins.61 | reverse complement strand
CCTGAATTATATGGGTCAATTATTTCTAAGTCTTGAATTACAGATCACACCATCATATATTAAGGAATTCAGGAAACTAATCAAGATATCTTTATTCTCAGATGAACCAAAGATTTTTTTTGAAGGCAAAATCTGTTTGATGGCTAATAAATCTCATATTTTTATTATGTTTATGAACTCTAGTTATGGGAGTCAAAATTTACAAGTGAAATTATAAATAAAACTTTTTGAAGCAGGCGATCGCTACTAGATATGTTGACTTTTTTCTCTGATCAATACCGCAGCATCAACTGCAGATAAGCCGAACACATCAACTTGATGAATAGTACCACCCCTTTTTTGCAAATCATAAGTATAAGTTTTATCGTAATAGTGAAGAATTAAGTCTGACGCTGCTGCCAAATTTCCCTGCTGTAGAAAACTAACTGCTTCTTTAGCTCGCACACCTCCCAACCGTCTGCGAATCCGCTCAGTAGCAGCAATCAAATCATTAATATCTGCTTCCCCATAGATTTCTACCAATAAATTGACTCTTTCCTGACGGCTGCGATTGATTTCAATGACGATCGCCTTTTCCATTTGTTCGAAAATTTCCTGAGGAATACGACACAACCCAATCCGCTTACTCTCAGCCTCAATCCATACTGGTTGATTGCGGTCAAACTTTGCCCATTCCATGGCGATCTCATTCCAAAATTGCTCATTAGTAGGTTGGGGTAACTGCTCCAAGGCGCCGAAACTACTACCCCGGTGATGAGCCAGAGCTTCCAAGTCTAAAACCTGTTCCCCCATATTCCCCAAAGCTCGCAGTATCTCAGTTTTACCACTACCAGTCATCCCGCCCAAAATCAGAATTTTTTGAGGCACTGAAAACAGAGAAAGCGCCCAACGCCGAAACCCCTTATAACCACCTATGAGCAGAGAAACATTAAACCCTGCTGTTTCCAGTAACCAACCAGCTGAAGCACTACGCATTCCACCCCGCCAACAATGAACTCTAACTTGACGCTCCGGGGCTAAAACCTTGGCACGGGCAACAAAATCAGCTAACTTTGGGCCGGCGATCGCTAATCCTAATTCTATTGCTTCCTCTTTACCTTGTTGTTTATAGCAAGTTCCTACTAGGGCACGTTCCTCATTATTAAATAAGGGAAAACTAACAGCTTCAGGAATATGACCTTGAGCATATTCGGCGAGGCTACGAACATCGAGAATAGTTCCAGGTATTTGGAAAAATGCGTCAGGTTTTAGGGATTTTGTCATGAGGTATAACAAGGAAGAAAGAACCTTTGCATAGTAAAATAATTTTATCACGTTGATTTTGAAAAAGTGTTATGACTGCAGGCCAAAAGTTACGTCAAATATTAGACCAACCAGGAATTTTAGTACTGCCTGGGGTTTATGATTGCATAGGGGCAAAAATTGTCGAACAAGTGGGATTTCCTGCTGCATTTACCAGTGGGTTTGGTATTTCTGCCTCTACTCCGGCCGTCCAGATTATGGTTTCCTGAGTGCAACAGAAATGCTTTACAGTGCGAGGCGGATTGCTGAGTCGGTGCATATTCCTGTAGTGGCTGATATTGACACTGGATATGGCAACCCTTTAAATGTAGTTATAACTGTGACTGACATTGTGAATATGGGTGTTGCTGGAATTATTTTGGAAGACCAAGAATGGCCGAAAAAATGCGGTCATTTTGCGGGCAAGCGAGTGATTCCAATGGCAGAACATATCGAGAAAATTAAGGCAGCGGTTGATGCTAGGGGGGATAGTGGTTTGCTGATTATTGCTCGTACAGATGCCCGTACTCCCCTAGGTTTAGATGAAGCTATTAAGCGGGGCCGTGCTTGTGCTGAAGTTGGTACAGATGTGGTTTTTATTGAAGCACCTCAGTTAATAGAGGATTTGCAGGCGATCGCTGCGGCTTTTGAGGATGTGCATTTGTTTGCCAATATGATTGAGGGTGGCAAAACTCCAGTATTGTCTGGTCAGGAGTTGGCAGAAATTGGCTTGAAAATTGTGGTTTATCCTCTGTCTGGATTATTCGCTGCTACTAAAGCCATGATGAATTGTTATCGTCAGTTATTGGACAATGGTACCACGACGGGTTTTACAGATATTGTTTCGTTTCAGGATTTTGAAGATATTATTGAGGTTCCTAAATATCGGCAGTTGGAGGAGAAGTTTTCTGTTTCTATTGATGACTCTAATCCTTAGTCATCATATATAGCACTCCGCACTGGTATAGTTACAGATTGAAATAGGGGAACTGCTTAGTAAAAGGAAATTCAATCCTGATTTGTAAATACGCGAGAGCGAAGCGCTATAGATAATTGATTACGAGGATAAACATCAAGAAAATAAATCAAAACAATGGACTTACAAACACCTGGTTTATTTTTATAGAACTCATTTGGTATCGGCAGCGTTTATCGCCAACCGCTTGAGCATCAGTCGAATCAAACAAAGATTAATCTTGGCTGTAGCATACTCAAGGGTTCTTTCTGGCGTTTTTGGCCAAGCGTTTACATCTTTCCATCCAGGAATTGCTTCTTTCTATAATCCATCTGGCTTTGACTGGAACAAATCCTGTTTTTCCTTGCTGTTCTTTCTCCACCTTCGATGGTTTCGGCGAGAGTCTAAACCGAATCTTGGTCATAATAGCTCGATAATTTTTTTTTAACTGAGCAAGTTATTTTTTCGGGGTGATATCCATTGTCAAGTAAGATAGTAGTTTTAGGAATGTTGACAGGTTTGGATTTAAAGTAGTCGATAAAGTCTAGCCAACATTTCATAACCTTAACCAACAATGCCTGATTTCTTTTATAAGTAATTAACTAACTGAGCAAAATAGGCAGCATCTAGTGGAGGAATTCCAATGAGGCTGAGATTGTCTGCTACATTCTGAGGAGATTTCATCCCTACTAGGGCAGAGGATAAACCTGGTACACTGCGGGTAAATTGCAGGGCGCGTACTGCATCTGTTTTCAGGTTTTCGCCCAGAGAGGTCATAATTTTGCCGGGAAGTTGCTTCAGATTTTTAGCTTGAGCAATAGAAGCATTAGCGATCGCATTAATACCCAGTTGATTTGCTGCAGTAATAGGCGATAAAATTTCCTTGCCTACAGGTTGAGTCGGAGTGATCATCGCTTCTGGCATTGTCAGGTTAACTGGCAGTTGGATAAATTGGAAGCGATCGCCTTTTCCTCTTGTGATTTCTTGAGCAATAGATTTAGCTCTAGCTAAGTCAATATGTTTTTCATCTGTTGGAGGCATCCGAAAATCTTGCCTAGTAGCGATTCCATACCCACTGATTTTACCAACTTCAGCAGCTTTTTCTAACACTGCAAAAGCTGCCTTGAGGCGGTTATAAAATTCATCTCTAGGAATCAAACCTAGTTGAGTCTCAGGATTGTGTAAGTAATAAATATCAATAGTTTCTATCCCCAAAATTGTTAAGCTGCGCTCTAATTGATCTTCAAGATATTCTGGGTGCATACAGTGAACTCCTGCCACCATATCTGTGATTTTAATATTAAATTTGGGGTGTTCCACATATTCTCTTTTAAACCACTCTTCTTTTTCTCGGTTAAGAATAAAACCTGCTTTAGAGCAAATAATTAATTCTGCCCGCGATACAATTTTTGATTCTATTAATTGAAGTAGAGCAACTTTCACACTTTTTTCCCATGCAGCAACAGATAATTAATAGCAGTATCAATTAAATTTATCCCCCTTTTTACTGATTTAATAATTGCCTCTGCCACTAAATTATCTGTTGCTGCATCTGGCGAACCTAGATATGTACCAATACCAATCGAACTTGCAGTTAAATCATTAAATTCTCATAAATGTTCTGATGTACAACATTCTGTTTGACGAAGTTGAGCATAAGACTTAGTGCCCATTGTTGTTGCTTTTCCTAAAATCATTATTTCGCTCCTTAATTTTTTTAAGTAGTGATATCTTTGAGTTTTTTTTCATCTCAAAAAATCTGCTCTGCAAGGAAACCCGTCAGCTTGGCCTGACGACAGGCTGCGCCTCCTGCTACGGGATGAAAAACGACCCAGCGACGGAAGTCGCCGCCCCTTACGGGGTGGGGAACCCCCAGTATTGTCAACCGCTATAATACCAAGCGTGATCAATCACTCCAATGGTAAAGCTATTCTGGGAGATACTTTTACTCATTCATCCATAGCATTCTTTTTGATAATTGGTATAACCCACATTTGTCAAACCTTATTTAACTCAAAATAACTTTTCTACCTTCCTTTCAGCGCAGCAATATTAACACTCATCAGATCGTATTACCAATAAAACCCTTGTAGTTTTACTAATATCTTCTGGCGTATCTGATAACATAATCATACTTGTGTCGAGATAGTCAATTTTCCAGATATATTCTACATCATCCATTGTAACTTGACCCATATCATGTTCACCTTTGGGGTCATTTTCGTATGTAAAATCGGAAAAATTTTGAATTTGTTTAAACAATTCTTTTTGTTTTTTTCTAGGCAATGCTAGTACTTGCCGACTCATTTTATATTCTCCTAAACTTTTATCGCCATTCCTAAAGCGATCGTTTAACTTAGCAATAGTTATTTTTATAACTTGTTCTTCTGTGGTTCTATTCCATAACTCTTCAGAAGAATACAGTGTAATTTTTACTGGATTAAAAGCTTGCGAATCCCAAGATGGAACTGATTCAATTTTGGCTATTAAACGTGACCAATCTACTTGATTCTCAATTTTGATCACTCTTTCTGGCTGGGGTTTATTTTCTACTAATAATAGAGTTAAATGTGGCATTGTTTGCAGTGTATGTAAAGGAGAAGGTAGCAGCTCTCCACCATAATGATTAATCCAGACTTGATAAATGTAATCACTACCTGATAACTGGAAGAGTACATATAGTGGTGCAACAGAAGTAGAGCCTACTTTTGTAATAAAAACCCCTGCTTTAGCAGCCACCTTGAGAGAAGTTTCTAAATACCAGCTTTTCCCTGGAGACATTTTTAACAAAAATAATGGTTCATAATCTCTTGTTAACCCCGAACCTGTAGACAGGGGTACAAAAACTTGACTTGTTTCGGAATGAGGACGAGTTAAAATCCAGTTCCAAGTTGATGTGCCTACTGGAAATTGACTAAATATTGTCA
This sequence comes from Trichodesmium sp. jk18x7bins.61, assembly GCA_022822685.1. GTDB lineage: Bacteria > Cyanobacteriota > Cyanobacteriia > Cyanobacteriales > Microcoleaceae > JAJEAQ01. Next base: position 1,606 of record JAJEAQ010000685.1, on the reverse strand, counting down.
AAAAATTATTTGGTTGCGGTTCCGGGAACTGTTTATGTTGATTTAAAAGTTGTTTGTTTTTGCTCATTTTTTGACCAATAGTTAAATTTTAAAGATTATTTTAAGTTTCCTCCTTTTTATAGTGAAGATTAACTGTTTCTTATTCTTATACTTTGTTTGGCACTAGGACTAAATTGTACAGCAAAATCTTACCTCCTACATCTTATAATAGCTCACTCCGACAAATAGAAAAAAATATTAAAGTTTCAGTTTATTTTTGGTACTGGATTCTCATATAAATATTTGTTTACCTAATTCTCTGTATATTTTGTTAGCCATCACCTCCTACAGACAAAGATTGTGACTATTGATTAATTAATTTTATAATTATCTTTAAATTCTTTTAAATTCAGCTTTTTTTGTATATGCTTCTAGAGTTTTATAAATAAGAATAAAGTTTAATGTGATGGAGATAATTCTGAAAATTTTACTGGAATTAACAAGTAGGGTTTCAATTCTAATATTTCATTAGACTATTTGCACAAGTAAGTCAAAAATAAAAATTAAAAAGGAAAAAATAAAATAAATTGATGATTTATGTATTATAATTTATTTTATTTTTAGTTCTGCAAGAGGCCTGATAGAGATATATTTTTATATCTGTTAATATATGGTATAATGCAGCATAATCTAAGTTAGATTATGGTTAATCTCTGAATTATTTTTGATAGATAAAATCTGGTATTGAATATAAAATCAGCAATAATGGCAGATGTGAGTGGAGCTTGGTTAGGTACTTATTGGCAACAAGGAAATCCCACAAGATTTGAAGCCACTTTAATTCAAGGTGGAATGCTTTAAGTGGAAATATCTTAGATGATAATTATTTAGGAGAAGCTACATTAAGTGGTGAAGTTATTGGACGCCAGATTAGTTTTACAAAGTGCTATCTTATAGCTTCAATATACGTTATTTATTATCTTGGTAGCATTTATGAAGATGAAAATTTTACGCAAGGAGAATGGCAAATAAATAGGTTTAATTCAGGAACTTGGGAAGCTCATAGAAGTAATGAAAACCTGATGATTGAATTAAACAATCTTTGCTCTGAGAATTTACTAAGTAGGTAGGCATAATAAAACCCATGTATGTTTGGTTTTGTAAAAGAATCTGAAATACCCTATTTCTTAGGCTGTGCGCTAGTCTTACATCTTGTTACATAGCTTGATTTTTTAACGCTCACCTACTTATCTTTAAGTTAATTATTAATTTGAATAAAGAAGGAATAGGAAAGGGAAAAGAATGAGATACCTATGCAAAAGACAGAAGTTACTTATTCCTTTATACCTCCTGAGGGACTGTTTGTAAAGTAAATATTAAGATAGCTAGAGCTTTGAATTATGGTGGCCGGCGGTGGACAACTAAACATCTTGTGAGTACGAGGAGATATCGACCCAATGGCCTACCCTACCCAAGAATTTAATCTCAGTTTGACAAACAATGGTTGTGCTTGGGTAGAACTAGAAATTCTGGTTATGATCAATTTGTAGTTGTTTCTAATTCCGAGCCACCCGTTAAATACTCCCTGAGTTGAGCTGTCAAAAATAGAGGCGAGGGTAGGTATTAT
>JAJEAQ010000374.1 GCA_022822685.1 Trichodesmium sp. jk18x7bins.61 | reverse complement strand
ACCAATATGGACTTCATTACCCGATTCACCCAGCATTCTACAGCTACTTCTCCGAGAAAGTAATAGACAAACCGAATCACCCTCAAACATCAGACAATCTAACTATCAAAACGAAAAAAAACTCTGAAAAATACTTGGTTCTGAGAAAAAGGTCTCAACCCAGAGCCGATGGACGAGCATCAGAAAACCCAGCAATTGAAGAGAGGTAATTAGCAAAAAGAAACCAAAGAATATTCAATCAAGTCATAAAAAGTATGATGAACACAAAAGTCAAACAGAGAACAGGAAAAACCTTGAGTAGTTTTTCGATTACAAAAGCGAATATTCAAAGCAGTTGAGCAAAAATCGAAAAGATTAAGGTTTTCGGAAGCCGGATGCGGTGAAAATCGCACGTCCGGATTTCAAAGGGAGGTGCGGAACGTAATAGTTCCCATCGATCCTACCACCAGGAGTTAAAACCCCGCCCTTAAGGTAAACCTCGCCCGATCAGGCGGGGTTTTAATTGGTTATTGGATACCGCGCAGCTCGCGTAAGCGCAGCGTCGGGAGTATGTCAAGACTACCTTATATTGTATGAAATAAAAAATTTACTTATGTTAAAAGAACAAGAACCAATAGTGTTATCAAATTATACTGTCGCAGAGTATCCTCTAGACAAGTGTTTGAAGAACAGGTAGAAAAGACTCCCAATGCAGTGGCAGTAGTGTTCTTCGACGAACACCTGACCTATCGCAAGTTGAACGCCAAAGCTAATCAACTGGCCCGCTACTTGCAAGGGTTAGGTGTGAGGCCAGAAGTATTAGTGGGTCTTGGCGTGGAGCGTTCCATTAATATGATCGTTGCTATGTTGGGTATTCTTAAAGCTGGTGGTGCTTATGTAGGCTTAGATCACGCTTATCCACCTGAACGGTTAGCTTATATACTCTCTGACTCTCAAGCATCATTTTTGTTAACTCAAAATCAATTAGTTTCTCAACTACCAGATTCTGAAGCGCAGGTTATTTGTATAGATACAGACTGGGAGGTAATCTCAAAAGAAAGCAAAGATAATCTTCCCTGCCGTGCTACTCCAGAAAATTTGGTCTATGTTAACTACACGTGCGGTTCCACAGGAAAGCCTAAAGGGGTAGAGATAGAACACTGTGTCCTAGTGAATCTTATCTGTTGGCAAATAGAGGAGACAACCATTTCCACCCAAGCAACAACTTTACTATTTTATCCTATTGATATTTCAGATCAGGAAGTATTTGGGACTTGTTGTGCTGGAGGAATTCTCGTATTAGCATCAGAAAAAGAGCGACGCGATCCGGTAGCATTACTGTATTTGCTGACAGAAAGGAGTGTAGAAAGGTTGGTGATTCCGGTCGTTGCCTTGCAACAACTTGCTGAAGTCGCAGAGATTTTTGACTTGGTGCCCAAAAGTTGGCAAGAGGTAATAACGTCGGGACAAGAGTTACATATTACCAGGGCAATGGTTTCCTTTTTCGCTAAACTGGATAATTGTACATTAAATAATCAATACGGAGTTTCTGAAACTACTATTGTAACGGCTTTTACTCTGAAAGGTTCACCTCATGAGTGGCCTGCCTTACCTCCCATCGGTCGTCCTCTTGCCAATATCAAGGTTGATCTGCTGAATGAATCCCTACAACAAGTCCCCATTGGTGTAGTAGGGGAGTTATATGTTGGTGGGGTTCGCTTGGCACGAGGCTATATCAATAGACCAGAACTAACGAAAGAAAGATTCATTACCAACCCATTTGATTCCCAACATTCTTCCCGTTTATATAAAACCGGCGACCTAGCGCGTTGCCAAGAGGATGGTAATATTCAATTTTTAGGTCCCATGGACTCTCAAGTAAAAATTCGTGGCTACCGAATTGAAATTGGAGAAATTGAAGTTGCACTTACCCTCCATCCAGAAGTTAAGCAAGCAGCAGTAATCTCTCGGGAATATCTTCCTGGAGAAAAACGCTTAGTGGCATATATTGTACCTAAATCTGTCACAACGGGAGGGAACAAAAGAGATTGCAGTCAATTGAGCGGAAAGTTGCGCAGTTTCCTCCAAACAAAGCTGCCAGAGCATATGATACCTTCGGCGTTTGTAACTCTGGAGGAAATGCCTCTAACACCGAGTGGAAAAGTATACCGTCGCGCTCTACCTGCCCCCGAACAATCTCGCCCGCTTCCAGGTGTGGAACTGATAGCACCGCGAACACTCACAGAATAAATACTCACAAGCATTTGGGCAGAAGTTTTTAGTCTCAACCAAATAGGGGTATTAGATAACTTCTTTCAGTTGGGAGGCGATTCGCTCCTAGCAACTAAACTGATTTCACGGGTGCGCGTTCAATTCTGGCTTGAACTGTCAGTACATCGTTTGTTTGAATCGCCGACTGTGGCAGAACTCAGTAAGGATATATTAGGATCTGTTCACCAACAATTAGCTCCCATACAACCTGTGCCACGAGATGGAAATCTCCCCCTATCTTTTTCCGAGCAACGCCTGTGATTCTTAGAGCGATTGGAGGAGAGAAGTGTCACCTATAATGAGCAAGAGGGTTTACGCCTCACAGGTTCGCTACAAGTAGAAGCGCTACAGAGGGCAACCCAAGAAGTCGTCCACCGTCACGAGGTGTTTCGCACTAATTATAAATCTGTGGATGGCTCTCCAGTTCGCGTTATTCATACCAAACTTGATATGAAGCTCCCCATTATTGATCTGCAGCACCTGCGACCAGAAGAAAAACTCTCTGAAGTGCAGCGCTTGAGCAAACAAAAAGTTATGCAACTCTTTGTTTGCTCAAGCTAACGAGCCTTTACTGCGAGTAACCCTATTGCAGTTGGCGAACAATGATTATGTATTGTTGCTGACAATGCATCACATCATTACCGATGGCTGGTCAATGGGAGTATTAGGTCGCGAATTGGAAGCACTCTATGGGGCTTATATTCTGGGGAAACCTTCACCATTACCCCAACTGCCGCTCCAATATGCAGACTTTGCTTTCTGGCAGCGACAACCCAAAACATCTGAAATCTTAGCACCTCAACTTTCTTACTGGAAACAACAGTTAGCAGGAGCACCACCCCTATTAGAAGTACCCACAGATTATCCTCGTCCACCAATGCAGAGTTACAGAGGTGGTAAAGCGTTTTTTGAAGTAGAGGTTGAAGTTACAGAAAAGTTAAAGAGTCTAAGTCAAGAGAAGGGAGTGACTCTGTTTATGACTCTTTTGGCTGCATTTAGCACTTTACTGTATCAGTATACTGGCCAGGAAGATATTATAGTCGGATCCCCTATTGCTAACCGCAACCACACTGAAATAGAAGGACTAATTGGCTTTTTTGTTAATATGATTGTGTTGCGAACACAATTTGTAGGGAATCCGAAATTTACTGAATTATTAGAACAAGTCCGGCAGACATCTCTCGATGCTTATGCTCATCAAGATTTACCTTTTGAGCAGTTGGTGGAGGCATTACAACCGTCGCATAGTCTAAGTCACGCCCCTATATTGCAGGTAATGTTTGCCTTGGAAAATGCGCCAATGGAACCTATGAATTTACTGGGGGTGAACTGTAAGAGATTCCAGGATGAAAGCCCGATCTCCAAATTTGATTTATATATATCGATTGAGGAAACACAAGCGGGATTAATTGCTGACTGGGAATACAATAGCGATTTGTTTGAAGCAGTAACCATCCATCGAGCTATAGGGCATTTTAAAACATTGCTTGAAGCGATTGTCACTAACTCGTACTTGCGGGTTAGTGAAGTCTCATTGCTGAGAACACTAGAACGTCATCAGTTATTAGTAGAGTGGAACGATACCAAAGCAGAGTATCCCGATGATAAATGCATCAATGAGTTGTTTGAAGAGCAAGTGGATCGCACTCCTGATGCTATAGCAGTAGTTAGTTTTTGGAGAAGAACAGATAACCTATCACGAGTTAAACGCCAAAGCTAATCAACTGGCTCATTACCTGCAAAGTTTAGGAGTGAGTCCAGAAGTATTGGTTGGTATCTGCGTCGAAGACTCTATTGAAATGATAATTGGACTCTTGGGGATTCTCAAAGCAGGTGGGGCTTATTTGCAATTAGACCCAGATTATTCACCAGAGTACTTGACTGATATAATCTGTGATTCTCAGGTTCATTTACTTTTGGCAGACGAAAAATCTCGCTCTATACTTCCTGAGAGCAAGGAGCAGATTATTTGCTTAGATCAAGATTCCCCCATTATCGCTAATTATAGCTCTCAAAATATCGCCAGCCTTGCTACATCCGCTTCTTTGGCTTATGTTGTCTACACTTCAGAGTCTGAGGAGAAGCCCAAAGGGGTAGAAATTGAGCATCGGTATTTGACAAACTTTATCCAATGGTCTCGGGATGAGTACAAAATTGATCAGAGCGATCGCGTTTTGCAATTTTACTCCATTAGCTTTAATTCGCCAGTGGACGAAATTTACCCCTGCTTGCTCTGTGGGGGGACTCTAGTTCTAAGAAACGAGCAAATGTTGAGTTCGGTTTCAACATTTATTCAAACCTGTGAGGAGTGGGGCATAACAGTATTGAATTTACCGACACCCTATTGGCAACAAATAATAGCAGAATTAGATAATTCAATCAAAAAGTTGCTTCCTGACTCGCTCCGTCTAATTATTATTGGAGGAGAACGAGTACTAAAATCATCGGTGAAGAGTTGGCAAGAGGTTGTTGGCATTTCTCCCCAACTAATTAACACTTACAGACCGATTGATGGAACTGTCATCGCCACATCCCTCAAAATAACACCATCAGTTACTATACAGCAATACCTATTGGACGTCCTATTGCTAACCTACAAACCTATATTCTAGATTGCACAGGCTCTTTGCCGAATAATCACCATCTTCAACCAGTCCCGATTGGCATCAGGGGCGAACTATATATTGGTGGAGTTGGTATACCCCGAGGCTATCGAAATCGCCCCAATTTAACCGCGCCAAATTTCATTCAAAACCAATTTAGCAACTCCAAGGGGTCAAGACTATATAAAACAGGAGATTTAGCTCCCTACCTCAGGGACGGAAATATTGAATTTCTTGGTTCGATTGACAACCAGGTTAAAATCAAGAGTTTCCGTATTGAAATTGGAGACATTGAAGCCACATTACTAAAACACCCCCAAATACGCGAAGCAGTCGTTATTGTCCGTGAAGACATTCCTGGTGATAAATGCCTGACGGCATATCTTGTTACTTTAGAACAATTGGCACTCTCTGATTTGTCTAGTTTCCTCAAAACTAAAGTACCAGATTACATGATGCCGAGTGCCTTTGTATTTTTAGATGCAATTCCCATGACTCCTCATGGAACAGTCGCTCGCCACGCCCTCCCTGCTCCCAATGCTTCTACCCAAGAAGCAGGAGCAATAGCTCCCCGCAATATTTTTGAACTGCAACTAGATCAAATTTGGTCAGAGGTTCTCAAAATCTCTTCTGTGGGAGTGGGAGACAACTTCTTTCAGTTAGGGGGACATTCAATGTTAGCAGTACGTTTGATGGCTAGCATCAAACAACAGTTCGGAATTTATTTACCTTTGACAACTCTTTTTACCGAACCAACTATCGAAAGCCAAGCTATTTTGTTGAGTGATGCTACCCATGGGCAACCTTTTTCTCCCGTAGTTCCCATTGAGAAAGCGGGAAATTTGCCTCCTTTTTGGTGTGTGCATCCAGGGGGGTAACGTTATCTGTTACGCCCTCCTAGCCAGCTATCTAGGAAAAGATCACCCCTTTTACGGTTTAGAATCCCCTGATTTATATGGAGACTCAGAGCCTTTAACTCGTATCGAGGATATGGCAAAATGCTATATTGAGGCTTTACAAGAGGTTCAACCCCAAGGACCATATTATTTGGGAGGTTGGTCATTCGGTGGTATTATTGCTTGGGAAATAGCACAACAGTTGCAAGCATCAGGACAGGAAGTATCGCTGCTAGCTTTAATTGATGCTGATCACCAAGTATTTGTCAAGAACATAGCTATGACAAGTTGTTATTTGATTGGGGAGTAACCGCTCCCTTTGGCAAGGAGTTATCAATTTTGGCTAACGAATTCGAGCAACGTCAACGAAAGGTAACAAAAGCTCACGCCAAAGCAATGTATGACTATCAGGCTCTGCCTTATTCGGGTCGGACAGTTCTGTTTTGTGATCAAGAGGAAAGCCATGAATCTGGCTGGAGTTCTCTTGCTACAGGGATAGTGGAAACTTACACAATTCCTGGAGACCATTTTAGTATTCTGCGCGAACCGAATGTCCTAGTTCTGGCAAAACAGTTAGAAGCTTGTCTCTAAAATTTTGGGGTAGGGCTTTAGCTGTGTGATTTTGGTTATTCATCTGCAAAAGGAGTATCTGTTTTGATCTTTGAACAATCAAAACAGATGCTTGAGTAGTCATGCAATATTAATTCCAGGTAATCCTGTACAAGGGTTAAAATCATGGCAACAAATCAATCTTTAGACTTGAAGTTATCTACAAGCCAAAGAAAAGTTTTAGAACAATATGATTCCGAGCAAGGGCTACAGTTCTATCAAAATTTCATGGGAGAATTTAATATTCACTATGGAATTTATGAAACACCTTATGATAGTGTAATTAGAGCATCAGAAAATACGATCAAATTTCTGGTCGATTTGATACAGCAAAGATTATTAATTAGACCAGAACATTGCATTGTTGATTTAGGTTCTGGATGTGGAGGAGCAGCTCACTATCTTGCACTGACTTATGGATGTCAAGTCACTTGCGTGAATCTTTGTCCAAATCAGAATCAACAGAACTATCTGCGGGCACAAGAACTTGGTATTGCTCATCTAATTGATCTTGTCGAATGCAGTTTTGAAGAACTTCCTCAAGATTGAAGTAATCAGTTTGATGTTGTATGGAGTGAAGAAGCATTTTGTCATGCAGAAGATAAACATCAGGTAATTCGTGAAGCTAAAAGAGTTTTGAAACCTGGTGGTACATTTGTTTTTACAGATATAATGCTGGCAGAAAAAGCCTCGATGGATGATCTCAAAACATATACTGCTCAAAATGCAGTTCCAGATTTATCGTGCATCAAAGATTATGTAGAATCGTGTTTTTCAGAAAAACTCAAAAACTTCACTTATTATAATTTAACCCCCCATTTATGGATGAATTTTCAGAATTTGATGGAACAAGTTGATCGTTTATTGAATCAGATGAGTGATGAGAGTGTGAGTGAAGCTTACCTCAACAACACTCGCGAGTCTTTTTTTGCTCGCTTATCTGCTTTTGAAAACAGTGCTTTCGCTTGGGGATGCTTTTACATGACGAAAGCACAAGCTCTACCATCTAAAAAACTGCAATTAGTATTTGCAGAGCGTGGTATGACTTCAGTTTCACTTCACCCACTAAACCAAGAAAAATTGGGCGATCTAGGAACTGTTTTTGCCAATGAAGACTGGAATCAGATACAAGTTTCACAACTCCAGTGTATTGCCTCAACAAATGGTAAAGTTTTGGAGCAAAAAAGGCATAAGTAAATTAATTGGTAGTGCTAAACAAGTAATGATTGATTGTAGTGATGGACAAAATACCAAATAGCACCAATGTGATTTTCAATGGATTTAGAGAAGGACAAAGTTTTTCCCACTAATCTGGATACCCGTTGTCTTAAGGTATTAT
>JAJEAQ010000358.1 GCA_022822685.1 Trichodesmium sp. jk18x7bins.61 | reverse complement strand
TGTTTCATACTCCACATGAGCGGTATTAATTGTAATTCCCCGTGCTTTTTCTTCTGGAGCTGCATCAATGTCAGCATAATTCCTGGCCTTAGCCTTTCCTTGTGCTGCTAGACTCATTGTAATTGCAGCAGTCAAAGTTGTTTTACCATGGTCAACGTGGCCTATAGTCCCGATATTGATGTGAGGTTTATTTCTTTCAAATTTTGCGCGTGCCATTAATTATCTATTCCTTTTATCCATTGTTAAGTTCGCTTCCCTCAGATTAGGAAATGGATGCAGTTATTTTATATTGACATCCTCCCTCCTCGAAGGCTTGGCTCTGGTACACCTTCTAAAAATCTAGAATCCTAGACACGCTCTCCTTCGGTGACTGAGAACGATTTTTTGACTCACCCGTCCATAAGTTTACTGACCAAGAAGGTTAATGTTGGGAGCAAAACAATTGAGTTTAGGATTCCCTCTGGGGTTTTCATCCTTATGAAAAGTTGAGTGCATCATTGCACAACCTTACTGGCACTAAGAGCCTCAGTTCTTTGAGCCAAGTATGATTTGAACACAGATTAACTGTGTAAAAACCTAAACATTTTGTAGATATTTGTCCAGGATAGTCTATAAAATTAGCCTTTAGTAACTAACCGGTTAGGATTCCTAAACCTCAAGATTTAGGTTTCTGTTTTATATAACCTGCCCTTGAACGCACTCCATCTATGAATCTTTGATTGAAATGGAGTCAGAAGTGCTTAGGACAAACTGGCTTACAAGTGCGATTCACAAGAAATGCATGCTTGTTACCCCCCAATGGAAAACAACCAACAAAAAATCTGATGATTGCTGATCAAAAAATGGTCGTGCCTCCAGCTATGAGCTTTGGCCGTACCTGCAAAAGCGTGTATCACACTAATCGCCATTTCTGCTTACCCCATTGAGCATCATAGATTATAGATGGGGAAGGCGCGGGGGATTAAGTTTAATACTGACTCTCAAAGAGTGTTACTATCGCTCCACGGACTGACACTTATAGTCTAATGGCCCAAATATTTAACTTTTGCCAGGGTTGTAGCATTTCTTTTGTTATAACGCAAGGTATGATTTGGAATTTATCTCAACACTCAGACAATTTTATGCTGAGGGGGCTGTGCCAACATCAAGATAAATAAGTTTTGAAAGCTGTGTGTATTCGTTGACCTAATCCTTGTTAGTTATAATAACTAGGAACATCCTTTACTTTTAGCAATTATAGTTTCAGCCACATTACGAGGTACTTCCTCGTAGCTACTAAATTCCATAGAAAATATACCACGGCCTTGAGTTTTAGACCTAATATCTGTAGCATAACCAAACATTTCTGCTAAAGGAACTTTTGCAGCTACTTTAGCCATGCCTGCTTCTACTCCTTGGCCTTCTATTTGCCCTCTTCTAGAGTTAAGGTCTCCAATCACGTTACCAATAAATTCTTCAGGTACTTCTACCTCTACTTTCATCATCGGCTCTAATAGTACAGGTGAAGCTTTAGAGACTGCTGCTTTTATGGCCATAGAACCCGCAATTCTAAAAGCCATTTCTGAAGAATCCACATCATGGTAAGATCCATCTACAAGAGTTGCTTTGACATCAATGAGTGGATAACCAGCTAAAATTCCTGCTTCACAAGCTTCTTTCATCCCTTGCTCTGCTGGACTAATGTACTCTTTCGGTACTGTACCTCCAGCAATTTTGGAGAAAAACTCAAAGCCACTACTTGGCTCTCCTGGTTCCAGCTCTATGACAACATGGCCATACTGACCTTTCCCACCGCTTTGACGGATAAATTTACCCTCTGCTTCTACCTGTTTGCGAATCGTTTCTCGGTAGGCCACCTGTGGTAGACCCACATTAGCTTCTACCTTGTATTCCCGCAACATTCTGTCTACCAAGATTTCTAGATGCAGCTCACCCATGCCAGCAATCACTGTCTGATTAGTTTCTGGATCGACATTAACTCGAAATGTGGGGTCTTCTTCTGAAAGAGCCTGTAGTGCCTTAGACAGTTTCTCCATGTCTTGTTTGGTTTTGGGTTCTACTGCCACAGATATAACTGCTTCAGGGACATAAAGAGACTCTAAAATAATTGGAGCATTTTCTTCACAGATAGTATCACCTGTCAATGTGTCTTTCATGCCCACAGCAGCTCCTAAGTCCCCTGCCCGCAGTTCATCTACTTCTATCCTATCGTCAGCCTTTAAAACAATCAGACGAGAAATTCTTTCTTTCTTATCTTTAGTAGAGTTAAGTATATAACTACCTTTAGAAAGTACTCCAGAATAGACGCGCAAGAAGGTGAGACGACCATAAGGATCTGACATAATCTTAAATGCCAGAGCAGCTAGAGGAACTTCATCATCTGAAGGTCTGATATCTAATTCACCATTTGGCAGTGCCCCTTGGATTGGCGGGACTTCTGTAGGAGCTGGCAAATAATCTACTACTGCATCCAATAAACGCTGAATACCTTTGTTTTTGAAAGCAGAGCCACATAGCATAGGTACAATTGTACCTTTAATAGTAGCTTGACGCAGAGCATTACGAATTTCCTGTTCTGTAAGTTCCTCTCCTTCAAGGTACTTTTCTGTCAGAGCATCATCTGTTTCTGCTACTGACTCAACTAGCTTGAGGCGATATTCCTCTGCCAACTCTTGTACATCTTCTGGAATTTCTGTTTCTTGAATATCAGTTCCGATGTCATTGGTGTATATGAAAGCTTTCATTCCCACCAAGTCTACAATTCCCCTAAAATCATTTTCACTGCCAATCGGAATTTGGATTGGAACTGCGTTAGCTCTCAGGCGATCGCGAATTTGTTCATACACCTTAAAGAAGTTAGCCCCTATCCGATCCATTTTATTAACAAAGGCCATACGTGGCACTTTGTAGCGGTCAGCTTGACGCCAAACTGTTTCTGATTGTGGCTGTACTCCACCAACTGAACAGAATACAGCGATGATGCCATCGAGAACTCTCATAGAACGTTCTACTTCTATAGTGAAGTCTACATGTCCCGGAGTATCAATAATATTAATTTGATGGTCTAACCATTTAGTGCTAATAGCAGCTGCAGTAATAGTAATTCCACGCTCTCGCTCTTGAGCCATCCAGTCGGTAACTGCGGTACCATCATGAACCTCTCCCATTTTATGTACTATACCTGAATAAAATAGGATTCTCTCTGTTGTTGTTGTTTTACCCGCATCAATGTGGGCTGCGATACCAATATTTCGCACACTCTCTAGGGGCATAGTACGTGCCACAGTTACCTCCTTAATCTGTGCTACAGATTTTTAAGCTTTATTAGAATTCTCTACTTTTGGGACAAGTGCTGCTCTTCCCCAACCTAATAACGATAATGGGCAAATGCCTTGTTAGCTTCTGCCATTCTGTGAGTTTCTTCTCGCTTACGAATCGCACTACCTGTTTCCTTAGCTGCATCCATCAATTCATTGGCCAGCTTTGAGGCCATTGTCTCTCCACCTCTAGCTCTAGAATATTGTACTAACCAGCGTAGAGCCAGAGTAGTTCCCCGAGCAGGGCGTACTTCCATTGGCACCTGATAGGTTGCACCACCTACACGACGAGCTTTAACTTCTACTAAAGGAGTAACATTACGGATTGCTTTTTCAAACAGTTCTAGTGGATCGGAACCTGTTTTTTCCTCTATAGTTTTCAACGCATCATATACGATCTTAAAAGCTAAAGACTTTTTACCATGACGCATTATACGTCTTACTATCATGCTTACTAATCGACTATTGTATTTTGGATCTGGAGGAACAGGACGTCTGGGAACAACTCTACGACGAGACATATTATGATCACCAATAAACTTTGAATAAATTTTGATCTTTGACTGCAAAGATGCAAGATTGAATACAATCTTTGATTTTGATGAAGATTCTGATGCTAATAGAATATCTCTAATAGCGTCCTTAGCCTTTCACAAACAGTGTGACTTTTGAAACCACAGCTACAACATAATTAAGAACTCAAAAAAATCAGATTATAGCTATTTTGGCCAGGATTTCCTCTTTAAAAACACCTGGAGCAGTAGGTTTGGGGTAGGCTTGAAACTCAATTTTCCAATAATTTTAGCTATGATCACCTTGATTTTTGTAATTTAGTAGTTTACCCCTTGGGCTTTTTAGCTCCATATTTAGAACGACTTTGTTTGCGGTCTTTTACTCCTGCTGTATCTAATGTGCCACGGATTATATGATATCTTACACCTGGTAAGTCCTTAACCCTACCTCCTCTAATCATTACTACAGAGTGTTCCTGCAGGTTATGACCAATACCTGGAATATAAGCTGTCACTTCAAAGCCTGAAGTTAAGCGGACTCTAGCCACTTTACGCAGAGCTGAATTCGGTTTTTTGGGTGTAGTAGTATATACTCTGGTGCATACTCCACGACGCTGAGGGCAACTTTTAAGAGCTGGAGATTTTGTTTTTTTCAGAGTTTCTTGACGAGCTGAACGAATCAGTTGTTGTATGGTGGGCATGAGTTATTTTTTTCTGTAATTATTTTTATACTTTGGCTACCAAGTAATTTTACCAACTCCTAGACTAAGCTATGGGGCGGGTCTTTTACCAACATAGAAATGACAAACCTATGATTAAGTCTAAGACTATTGGCAAGGCCATACTGATTATATATTATCAACAAATTACCGTTGCACCACAGACCTATTTGGTGCAACGGCCTACTGCTGAGGAAGTTGATGGAAGTTTCGGGACACTATCTTATGTTTTGTCTCTACTGATTCCAAATTACTTTACAAACAACCTTCCATTGTAAATTAGTTAGATACTTTTGTCAATATCAAACTGAAAAATAATTACCACAACCGCAAGCAACTTTAGCATTAGGATTGTTAAATCTGAACCCACCACCCATAAGTTCTTCAGAATAATCTAAGGTTAAGCTATTGAGGTAGTTGAGTTGTTGAGAATCAACTACAACTTTAACTGTTTCATAGTCATAAACTTGGTCATTACTAGCGAGTTGCTCATCAAACTCCATAGTGTAACAAAAACTACAACAACCACCAGGCTTAACCTTTAAACGGAAGAGGGCATTAGGGTTTTGATATTTGGACTGAAGACGAAGAATCTCTTGGACTGCTGCTACACTCAAGTTAATCATTCACAAAATTGTTTGGCTGAATTGATTGACATACTCCCAATGTTGAGCTATGGCTACAAACCAGGATGATTCCCTTTGAGCAGGGATAATGACAGTCTAGGCTGTAGTGATGGCTTCCTCCTGTGTTAAGGAATATTCTTAAGAAGCACAACTGATTTTATCAAAGGTTGACTTTAGGCATTTTGCGTGAGTGTGTTTTTCGAGAATTTGTATATTGAGAACCAGGATATATCCGAGCAATGAGGCTGGCTTTCATCCTTACATTCCTCTAGAGGATAACACGGGCATTCCAACTAGACAGATTAAATTTATGACTTTGTACGAGCATAGTCATCTTGAAAACGTACAATATCATCCTCTCCAAGATACTCTCCATTTTGTACCTCAATCAATACTAGAGGAATAACTCCTGGATTCTCTAAGCGATGGGAGGTACACTGAGGTACATAAGTAGATTGATTATTTTCTAGAATTTCCTCTTTGTCACCACAGACAACCTTAGCAGTTCCTGAAACGACGATCCAATGTTCACTACGGTGGTAGTGCATTTGCAAGCTGAGTCGATGTCCTGGTTTAACTTCTATTCGTTTAATTTTGTATCCAAGTCCTTCTTCTAAAACAGTGAATGATCCCCAAGGACGTTCTGTTGTAGGAAGTCCTTTTAAGGTAGAAGATATAGATAATTTAGGGGGTTGAGCTACTTCTTTCAGTTGTACCATTGATTTTCTCCCAAAAAAATACTAATGCTAGATTAGTCTCGTTAAATCTGAGACTATGTTATTACCTAATTTACATAGGTAAGTTTTATCTTCGGTATGATCAACGCGCATACTAAAGTGTCTGGTCAGGTGGCCGATCCCGGTCGGAGCTTTCTTATGTAGCTTTAGCTAAAAGGGTTTTAGCTAAAGCTACTTGTTTTAGCTAAAGCCACTTGTTGAGCCACCTCGCCGACATGTTTCGGCGACAGGCTCAACAAGAATTGCTTCTTTCCCCTCCCCTTTGAACTGTACGTGACAGTTTCCCATCATTCCGCTCCAGCCTCACGAACAGCCTTTTGACTTGGTTTTTAATTCCAAGTTAAAAGGCGCGAAAGAATCTTAGACGAAGAATCTTAAAAATTTTCCTGGCTTTATTCCAGTTATCTGGCTCCATTCCAATTGTCCTTCAACGACCTTTGTCATTTTTGACATCTTAACTTTTGTCGACCTTAAGTTTCTTTTGTCTGAGCATCTTTCCCATGAGCGAGAGGAGAAGTCGGCTTTTCCTTTTTAGGAAATACATGTTTTAGCTAAAGCTACAGGCTCTACATGGGGGGACAAATTTAGAATCCCTATCTGTTCTGTAATGGAACAGCGTTGAGCCACCTCGCCACATGTTGAGCCGGTCGCCGAAAACGCTTTTTCTCCCATCCTTTCGCCGACAGAGAGTTCCGTCTTTGTTGCCGACTCACTACTTAAAGTTATCTCCCTTAAGACTCTTTTGGGTTTACCCTGTTGTACCGTCTGAAGTTTTCGAAATGGTTGAGCCTGTCGCGCGACCTGAAAAGGGTGGTTGCCTATACTGGCTTGGGGGTTTTGTTTTCACATACAGATGAGCCAATAACATCCGTATCGACCTTCTTACCTTTTGGTTACAGCCTATCAGGGATAATTTGGCTGTGTCTGCGATAACGCAGTAGGCGACAAGAGTCGGAGCTTTCCTTACGGAATGGGTTGACTCCGCTTGAGCCTGTCGCGCGACCTGTTCATGTCGGCGACAGGCTCAACAGGTCGCGCATAAGCATTCTACTCTATGCAACGACGTATCGAGTTAAATTATATGCTGGCTCAACCATAGCAAAGATACCCCCGTTACTGTCATCCCCTATTTAGAGCTTTTGATATATATTTATCAAATCTTCATATATTTTGGAGAAAAGACCAATAAAATCAACTCCCTTCGGGATAGGCAAGAGGCAAAAGTACTGTTAGAAGAGAGTCCCTTGTCCCTCACTAGATTTGGGAAATTAGTGGTGTGCCTTTTTGCGAAGCGCAAACATGGAAGGTGGTGGGTTAAATCCCCCACCAGAGGCCGGCCCTCTTGGAAGCATGCCTCTCGATCCTACTCATTCCTCTTGGCGAGGGACTGTGTGCGTCATAAAGTCCGCGCCTTGTAAGCCCAGTCCTGTCGTCGACGCGGGCTATCGGCGCTTTTGGCTGGCATGCCTTTAAAAACCTTTTTTTCTGGTTGCTAGAGTAATGCAGGCTTGAACGCAACCAGAAAAACAAAAAAATGTAGCAATATTTTATGAAATTGGTATTAATTATCTTCCTGGAGAAGGCTTACATCTGTTAATGTTTTATGTGGCGAGGGATTGGCTCCAAAATCTAAATATAAATCTGGTGAAAAATTAAAAAATATATAAACCTATTGAGCTGCAGAAACATTGGACTATAATAATTAGAGCAGTTTAACTATGGTCAATTTAGTTTTGTACATCGAAATGATCGCTTTGATACCTAAATACTACGTTTTATCTCAATTTAAAGTTATCTAATAACTAGACAAAGCAAAGAACCCCATAGCTTTAGCTGGGGGTTTGTTTAACTTGTGCCAAGATTTGACCAAAAAACTATTACCGCTAGGCAGAAGTAAAAAGTCAAAAGTATTATTTGGTAAGGCTTTGAGTATTTTGTCACTGGTTCATTATTTCCGCGGTGCTGCACTATAAGCTTTAAATCTTTATGGGAGGTTTGCTCGTTTTGAACGTACTAATCATGCCTCAGCACCACCA
Source organism: Trichodesmium sp. jk18x7bins.61 (assembly GCA_022822685.1). Classification (GTDB taxonomy): domain Bacteria; phylum Cyanobacteriota; class Cyanobacteriia; order Cyanobacteriales; family Microcoleaceae; genus JAJEAQ01. The sequence goes on along the minus strand of JAJEAQ010000358.1, from coordinate 50 downwards.
GAACAGCTCAACAGAACCTCAACACCCAGTCTCCTCAGGATTTCCACCCC
>JAJEAQ010000568.1 GCA_022822685.1 Trichodesmium sp. jk18x7bins.61 | reverse complement strand
TCTTGGGTACAGGTTTTCATTCCTTTGATTACCTGTCCAATCTGTAGACAGAATGTCAATACTTTTTCTTTCTGCGGTTTAATTAGCAGTTTTTCTTTGTCATGGGGAAGATTAAACCCTAAAAAGTTGAATCTGTCATTGATATGAACAATTCTTGTCTTCTCAGTACTGATTTCTAATCCTCTTTCTGATCACCATTGCTTGATTTGGATAAGTACTTCCTAATCAGATTCCTGATCTTTAAAATCATCCCCATACCTGATGATGCCATGCTTTGAGTTTTTTTCTTTTATATGTTTTTCCTACCTGTGCCGCCCTATATTTGTTAATAATTTGCTCATCACACTACCTTGTGGAGTACCTGTTTCTGTGGGATTGTATATCCCTTTGTCCTTAGGGAAGCGACTCTGAAAGAGGCTCAATCCGGCTTTTAACTATCCTTTGATGGATTCTCTGTATGGTACAGTTCCTATCTTTGTCAGGATGGTTTCTTGAAATGGTTGAGCCACCCCGCCACATGAAATTGAGTCATCCTTTGAGAGCTGGGGAGAGAACCTATGTGTCATGTCCTTTTCTTATGACCTGTTCAGGTCGCACCCCAACTTCTTCATTTTTTGGCATTCTATAAAATTCCTAATTCTAGAGTTACTCCAAATCTTGACTTGATTTATAGTTAAAAATTATACGATGTCTGCTCTAGGAGTTGAGAGTAATGAATATATGGAATTAATGCTGTTAGATTGTTAAGATTGATCAAGTTGCACATTTTTCCGGCCGGAATAAACATTTGTTGAATAAGATTACAGTAAAAATAAATTATCAAGTATAGGAATAATTTAGCTCATGTCCTCAGACTGTCATAAACAAGCAAAAATAATTGTTGAATACTTAGATACTTTGATTAGAGAGATAGAAGAAAATCCTGATATTTCACCATGGGTAATTCGTCAAGTTATCAAAGCCGCTCATAAGAAAGCTGAAAAATTAGTTGACGACTTAAAATATCAAGAAAGTAATCATAAGACATTATCTCATTCCCGTGGTTATTATAGTTCAACACATAGATAATAAGGAAGTTTATTGGTCATTATTTTCACATAATATTTCTCTATAATTCAGTTTGAATCAAAAACTGGGTTTATTATATATATGAAGCTTGTTATACCAATTTGATTAGGGAATTTTACAAATAATCAGGATGATTGAAAAACTTTATTTTGATGTCTCTTGGACTAAGAATAAAGCAATTTATTTATCACCAATATACTCTTTAAGTTGCTAATTGAAACTCAACAGATAAAAAATGTATCAAATAAATAATTAGAGGCCGTGCCGACTTAATTCTGACTCCTAGCTCCTACCAACAGAATTTGTAGCAAATTTTTTTCCAATTGGTATTAAACATTTCCATCTGTTCTAGTATTGATTTTTTTAACAATCATAAACTCAAAACAGAAAAACTGGATATGAATCATAATATTATTACTACCCATCCATGAGCATCAACCACTAGACGAAGCTCTAAAAGCTAAAGCTCAAATTATTCCTATTTATTGTTTCGATCCAAGGCAATTTTGTCAAACTAATTTTGGCTTTCCTAAAACAGGCGTATTTAGGGCAAAAATTTTACTTGAAAGCGTTGGGGAGTTGCGTAATAATTTGCAAAAATTAGGTAGTAATTTAGTCATCCGTAAACAAAAACCAGAAATAGCAATTCCTGAAATAGCTCAAGAATTAGCAACTAAAACTGCTGCCTCCAAGCTAGAGCTATCAGCATTTTTTCATCAAGAAGTTACTTCAGAAGAAACTCAAGTTGAAATAACACTTGAGCGATCGCTAAAATCAATCGGTGTCAAAGTTAAATCATTTCGAGGTCATACACTTTATGATCCAAATAATTTATCTTTTAATATTCAACAGTTGCCAGAAGTATTTACCGGTTTTCGGAAAGATGTAGAGAAAAATTATTGGGTAAATCCCACATTTCCACCTCCCCAAAAATTACCATCTTTGCCAGATATTGATATTGATTTAGGAGAATTACCCGCCTTATTTAGTTTTAATCTAGAATTACCACCACAAGAACCAAGGGCAGTTTTAGCATTTAAAGGTGGAGAAATTGCTGGAAAAGAAAGAGTAAAAAATTACATTTGGCAGCAAGACTGTTTAAAAATTTATAAGCAAACAAGAAATGGAATGTTAGGGGCAGATTATTCTTCTAAGTTTTCCTCTTGGTTAGCTTTAGGATGTTTGTCACCTCGTTATATTTATGAACAAGTTAAAGAATATGAAGAACAGAGGGTAAAAAATGATTCAACCTATTGGTTAATATTTGAATTGTTGTGGCGAAATTACTTCTGATTTATTTGCCAAAAACACGGCGATCGCGTATTTTATCTATCAGGTTTACAAGGATTATCTATTCCTTGGTAAGAAGATTGGGAAAAATTTAAAAAGTGGCAAGCCGGGAAAACAGGATTTACCCTAGTAGATGCGAATATGCGTGAACTTGCTGCTACAGGTTTTATGTCAAATTGTGCTAGACAAAACGTTGCTAGTTTTCTGACTAAAAATTTAGGAATTAACTGGCAAATGGGAGTTGAATGGTTCGAGTCTTTATTAATAGATTATGATGTCCGTAGTAACTGGGGAAATTGGAACTACACCACAGGAATTGGCAATGATGCACGAGGTTTTCGTTATTTTAATATTATCAAACAAGCAAAAGATTATGATCCTGAAGGAAAATATGTTAAACATTGGTTGCCAGAACTAGCAAAAGTGCCTACTTCTAAAATACATGAACCTTGGAAATTATTAGCTGTTGAACAAGAGAGATTTAGAGTCAAAATAGGGATAGATTATCCCCAGCCAATAGTTAATTTATGGGAGTCTGTTAAGGAGAATCAAAAAATTTATAATGCAGCATTAAAAGGTTGAGAAGTTATGTGGAGAAAGTATTCAGGAGATAGTAATGAGGAGATAGTTGGTGGGGTAAGGGAGTCAGAGAAAGGGCTTTAGGACGTAGGAAATATTTCTCTCCTAATATTAATCAGATTCAACAGGCTTCTGTTACCTGTACTGTTTTCGGCATCTCGCCGACATGAAAAGCTGTGTGACATGAAAACCTCAACTCTTCCCTCCGCAGGAGGTATCCGAAAGCGAAGCCTCATAGGTACATCACTACAAAAAACCAACTCTGGCTTGATAATCTTCTACAGATGTGACTTGCCAATTAGTATCACCTGACAACTCTAAAACTTGTTGATGATATTTCAACAAACTTAAACGATGCCCTACACTCACAAAAGTTGTTTTAGTTGCTTGTAATTGTTGGTAAAGCTCCTCTTCATTTTCTAAGTCTAAGGCGCTGGTAGCTTCATCTAAAATTGCATAACGAGGCTTAGTTAATAATAGTCTGACAAATGCTAGACGTTGTTGTTCTCCTAAAGATAAAACATTTTCCCATTGTAGCTCGACATCAAAACCACCTAGTCTATCTGGTAAATCTTTTAAGTTAACAAGTTTCAAAATTTTTCGTAATTCATGCTCTTCCAACTCCCGGTTAATATTAGGATATAACAATTGTTCTCGTAAACTACCTAAAATCATATAAGGGCGCTGAGGTAAAAATAACATTTCCTCCAAATTCGGTCGTATTAAATGACCTGTACCTGATTTCCATAAACCTGCGATTGCTCTTAATATGGAACTTTTACCAACACCACTTTTGCCCACGATCAACAATCCCTGACCATGTTTGACTGCTACTGATAAATCTTGAACCAGAGTCTTTTGACTTTCATCTATTTTTTCATGATGAAGAGGAGTATTCAAAGTAATATGTTCTAGTACTAGCTGAGAACTTTCTGTAATATCAATTTTTCTCATTCCTGTTTCAGTTACTTTTCTAGTATCTTCTAATGTTTCTCTAAAAATCGCCAAACGATTAATACCCGCAGCAAAAGCAGTTAATTGATCTATTTGACTAACTACTAAAGAAAAAGCTGCTAAAACTTGACTAAAAGCAAAACCTGCTTGAGTAATATCTCCATATTTAATCTCACCCGCAAAGTAAATAGGAGCCATAATCAAAGAAGGTAGGATAATTACTACATATCTATAACTAGTAGTAAAATAATCTATATTTCTCTGCCAACCAATTAGCAAATTAAAGTTATTAAAAACCTGAAGAAATCTTTTTCTGATTTGAGATAATTCTTGCTGCTCTCCTCCATAAAAAGCAATTGATTCTGCATTGTCGCGGACATGAACTAATCCATAACGAAAATCTGCTTCTCGTCTTAGTTGGTTGAAGTTTAAAGGAATTAATTTATTGCCAAAAATTACTGCTATAAATGTTCCCGCCACTGCATACAAAATTAGAAATATTGAGAGTGATACTGATATTGACCACAAAATACCTGTGAAAGAAATAACATCAATTACTGAATTCAGAATTGTTAGTAGAAAAGACAAACTTTGGATAGTAAAAGATTTAATATCTTCTGCAATTCTTTGGTCTGGGTTGTCAATTATACTCTCAGAATTAACCTCATAATATGACCTATTTTTTAAGTAGTTATCGAGAAACTTATTGGTCATCCAATCTCGCCAATATAATCCTAGTTTTTGGCGTGTATAGGTGTAAATTACTACAATGGGAGTCCCCAGAACAAATACTCCTGCATACACAAATAGGAATCGCCAAAATCTTGATTCGTCTTTTTCCGCTAGAGCAGTAGTAAAGAAGTTGCCAACATAACTAATAATTACATTTAAACCACTCACTGATAGAGACAAGAACAGCAAGAAACCTAATAGTAACCACGGTTGCCAATTAGGTATAACTTGTCTCCTCAAGTACCAAAAAGTACCGACAGGGACAAGAATCATTAAAGCCAGAACAAATATCCAACGTGAACCAATAACATTTTGAATTGTATTGACTAAACCGGGAGCAATATTGTTAAATGATTCACCAAATATAGCTTCACTACTTAGAGAAACCAAGCTAACAACTACAAATAAAGCAGCAAATAAAAATACCATAAGCATAAACAATAGTCCTAAAAAAGCCCTGCTCCCTCCAGGTTCTAAAGGATAAAAATATGGTTGGGCAATCTGTATAAAACGATGCCATATTTTCCGATCAAATTTATTCATTTTTAATCCCCTAAAAATTGACTATCTCAATCATACAATATAATTTATGAACTGTAAATATATGATATTGATATGTTGGAAAAAATCTAATTTTCAGAGATTTATCAATTGCATGATTCCAAATACTTCTAATTTTTTTATCAAAAAACTAACCAATATAATTTGCGATAATGTCCGACAAAATTTTGATCAAACATAAAAAATTGAAGCAGGCTGAAGTCAGAACAAAATGGGGATTCAAACTCCAATCAATTGCAGACACCATAACTGATGGTAGGATATTAAGTCCATCAGGTATAATGAGTCAGGATTTTCTAGCTTCTGGATCCTGAGCACTGATTACTGAGGTCATTGGCTGATAATTACTAAATCTTCTCTCTTTTTATTTGTTAATTTAATATTTTTAAAGTCAAGCTAAAGTTACAATGTATTTGGTAAAGATCCTAGAGCGTTTCTTAAATTAATGAGATACACTTTTATTTGACTATGACGACTGACTCCCAATTCCCAATTCCCAACTCACCAATATGAGAACTGCTATATAAGTATTGGTAAAGAAAACCACAAAAAATAATATTTAGAAAGATTAAACCTAAGTATAGCAAAATTTTTGGTAATAGGTATTATTGTCGGCAACTCTTTTCTCGTTCTTCATTGACCATAAAAAATATGCACCTCACAGTTTTTCTAGAGGTACAAGTTTAGTTTTTTTGAAATTTTATCTCTAATCTAGGCTCTACTCATTTATAAATCATAAAACCTTTGTATTGCAAGGGACTCAGTCTCTTAATATTTACTTGATAAATCTGCTCTGAAGTGGCTGGGTGTTTTTCATCCTGTAGCTCAAGCGAAAAGATTTCCAAAGTACTGAAAGTTTTGGGATAATATTACTCGTTCATATTTTTATAAGTTGCTACTGCTGAAGGTGAACTACGATTTAAATAACGGAATATCCAATATTTAAAAACAGCATCTAAAATTACTGGAAAAGTTGCGATAAACAAGAAATTAAAATCTCTGCTTTCAGGTACTCCAAAATGTCTAAAAATATTTTCTAAAATCACTTCCCAACCATGAGGAGAGTGGAAGCCCACAAACATATCTGTTAACAAAATGAGAATGAATGCCTTAGCACTATCGCTCAAACCATATATGACATCATCCATAAAAGATTTTAAAATCTCAACATCTCTTCTATTGGTATAAATTATGACGAAAAAAATCATCAAAGATATAAGATCGCAAAATACATTTTTAATAGCATCATTACCTCTAGCTCTGTATTGTACAGCTATTTCTTGAGCTTTTTCTTCTACTTTGTGCTCAATTAATTCTTCCCTTTCAGATTTCGGTATTTCTGGAATTTCTTTTCCTGACTCATATAATTCGGGAAATAGCTCTGGTGCTTTCCCTAAATACATTTTAAAATTCAGTTCTTCTTCATACCGATGCAACTCCATAAAAGCTTCTTCTTTTAGAGAGAGGTTGAGAAAAATTTCTTCTTGTTGCTGAGATATGGGTCGAAAATGATCAACTAAGTACCCAACAAAAGTTATTTTTGATAACTGGTGCATTAGCATAGGAACTAAAATTAATAGCAAGACAAATCGAATAGAAGTAATAGTCTTAATCTTAGATTTCCTAAACTTTTTAATTACATCTTCTTCGGCTTCTGGATCTAATTCTTTTTTGATTCTTTTGAAAGTGCTTAACAGTGAACGAGGTAAGAAGCTAGTTTCAGGATTATCCCTTTTCATTGCTTCAAGATGATTTTCATTTAGGGAAGAATTAGGTAATATATTGTAGGAAGATTTATTAATATTATCTGGGCTAGATACTGTAGCTACTGTACTATAATCCCCAGGAACTTCTACAATTGAATTTGACTGCTGAGTTTTAGACCTTGAAGATTTCTTATATCGATTTGTGACTGTATCAATAAGCTCTAATTTGTCTAAAATAATCGACGGTTTATTCTGAAATTCTGGTTGAGGATATTGATTAAACTTATCCTGGCGATCGCTAACTTTCTGGCGTTCAAGAGTACCTACAACAGAAATACTTGCATTAAATTCAGCTAATCTAGCTTGAATAATTTTTAAGTATCGCTTCAGTTCTGAATTAAAATAAGACTTAACACTATCACCATAATCAACTGATTCAGTGGAAATCTTGTTGCCCCCAAAATATTTCTCTTCAATAGCCTTAATCTTGAGGGCAGCATCATAAGCTATATCCAGAGATCTTTCTGGAGTTTCTCGGAACCACTGGTTAGCATTCAGCACAGACAGTTTAAATTGCTTCCAGGGATAAATAGCCATATTTTTTGATAAATTGAATCAGATTGCCATTAATACTGAAGCTTGTGAGAATAAGTTCACAAACCCTATTAGGTAAGATGCTTGGGTAATTATAGCTAGTATCTTAGCAAATTTTTGCTTCTCATGTGATATCATCCTTCAAATTACTAATCTCTGACCAACAAAGTTGTATATAGCTCATTATCTGAGCATAAGGCATAAGGATGTTATGCATAAAAATCCAAAAACTATCTATTTCTTCAATAAAATTTAATCAATGTTTTTGTTAGTAGGAGACGCAGAGTGAGGAATTATCGGTGAAAGATTGTTTGTAAAACTGAAATGAAATTCTTGCGTAGGGTTGACCTTTGGGGAGATATCTCCTCATTTAAACCCCGCCGGGGCGGGCGGGGTTTAAATTTTAGTTTTCCGCCGTTTGCCACCATAATGCAACATTTTAGCTATCTTAATATTTGTTTGACAAACAGTCTCTGAGGAGAAAGAGAGGAAAGTAAACCCCTGAATAATTTTGTAGGTGATTTTACTGTAGTTATCTTTTTTGAATTTGCTATAAGAGTCAGAAGCTAGAAACATCCTGACTCTTTCTAGGATGAGAGGTTTCAAGCCCTATCTTAATCTGTGGAGCGCGACCTGTTCATGTCGGCGACAGGCTCAAGCAAAGCTCCTCCTCTTGGAGGCAACTGAGCATCTGAAATGGGACACCTTTCATGTCGGCGACAGGCTCAAAGAAACAGCCCGAATCCCTTAAAACTTCCACAAAAAAGAACATCACAAATCAACTCAACCAAGAGCTAAAGACAATGTCAAATAGGTCATTCACCAGACAATCAACCCACCAGCAACAGAT
>JAJEAQ010000190.1 GCA_022822685.1 Trichodesmium sp. jk18x7bins.61 | reverse complement strand
TTCTGAGCTTTAGTAGTTTTTGGTCAACACCATGGCTGAGGAAAACCCTTAAACGATCACCTATAAATTACCTTCATAGTCGGGTAAGGTTGAGCCTGTCGCCGAAACAGGGAGCCGACAGGCTCAACAGGTCGCACATATAGTTTTTAGGTATTTACTTATCTTTACATAGTTTTGTTTTTTCGTACCTACCTACTTATAGCCGAAGAAAATGATATTACTAATCAAGAAGATTTAACTCAAATTTTAGCTGCTGGCTTGAATAAGAATGGTGAAAGATTACTATTACCAATACCACCAAAATTATTAGGATGTGAACATCTGATTACTGCCATTGAAACTTTAAAAGATATTATTAATGACCAACGCCAGGGAGTAATTACAGGTAGTCCTACCTGTGAATTATGGTTGCCAGATGTTTGTTTTTTACGACACGAACCACACCGGGATTTAATTTTACAACTTTATGATATTGGCTGTATTATCTTTGGCGGCCATGTACAAGCATCAGGAGTTGTTTTTCCTTATTATATAGACTTACGAAAAATTATCTCAATTCCCCAAATCTTCCATAAAATTGTTACTGCTTATGCAGAGATTATTAAAGATTTAGGATTTGATAGAATTGCAGGCATTCCCTATGGTTCATTATCCACTGCTACAGGTTTAGCTTTACGCCTAGAACGTCCCATGATATTTCCTCGGAAGGAGGTAAAAGCTTATGGTACAGGTAGATTAATAGAAGGGCATTTTCAGCCTGGAGAAAAAATTGTCGTTGTGGATGATATTATGATTACTGGCAATAGTGTGATCAAGGAAGCTACTAAACTTAAATCAGTCGGATTGCAAGTAGAAGATATTGTTGTATTTATTGACCATAAAAGGGGGGTGAAAGATAAGTTACGAGAACATGGATATCGAGGTCATTCAGCGTTGACTTTGACAGAAATTGCTCAAACTTTATATGATTCTGGCAGGATTAATTCAGAACAATTTGAGCTGCTGAAAAATCATTATTAAAGGCAACAGGTAACAGAAAAAACATCTAGTGGGGGATCATAAGCGCCACCTTTCATGTCGGTGGCACGAAAAACCAGGACCACTAATTTAAAAAATATAGCGGAGGAGTCAAAGCATTTTCTAGCCTGACTTTTGACTGTTGCTATCGGTAACAGGGAGTTGAAAACCACAATTAAGAATTTGCCTGGAATAACTTATACCAATTCTCAAAAAGAATGTCAGAAATAATTTAGAGTCTATTCTGTGAAATAATTGCCTGAAATAATTTTATGTTAAAGCTTGCAAGTAAATCAATTAATACTTTTCTTCCGTGAAACTGTATTCAACTTAACATATATAAAAAAAGTCAAAATGTCAGATAGAAAAGTTTAGTAATCTACTTGATATTATTACACTATATTCTTGACTTTTGGGAGTCAAGCAAATTAAACATTGTATATGAGAAGAATTAGCATGTTCAGGTTGTTTTTGACATTAATTATTAGTGTTTTTCCCCCTATATTAGCTATGCAGTTTCAAGGGGCTTTAGCCTATCGAATTACTAGCACTGATTATGATAATTTAAAAATTGGGATGACATATCAGGAAGTTAAGCAAATATTAGGTAGAGAGGGTGAAATTTACACAGAATATAATAGTCCGAACATTGAAAATTTTGGCATAGCATATCGTTGGCGAAACAAAGATGATACAGGCATAGTTGCAGTATTTAATTCAGAGAATAAACTCATTAGATTATCTGCTCAAAATTTGAATGCTACCAGCTTTGGAGTTAATCGAGAACCTCCAGTCGTTACAAGTTTAAACTTTGAAAATATTAAAGTGGGTATGACTTATGAAGAAGTGAGAAGAATTATTGGTAGTGCAGGAATAAAACAACCAACTAGAGGTAATCCTTTAACAAATGCAAATATTACAGAGTATAGCTGGATTAATCCAGATGGTACAAGCATGAATATAGTCTTTGATTCTAATCAGAAAGTGATAACAATCAGGACTAATAATATGAATACTTATAATTTGGGAAACCCTTTCTGGAGTCAGCCAAAACCAGTCTATTCAATCACACGAGAAAAATATGAGCAATTGCAACTAGGTATGACATATAGAGAAATTAGAAATATTCTTGGGGCAGAAGGAAAACTAGATACAGAATTTGACCTAGAAGCTTTTGCACAATCAATAGAAGCAAGGGAAATGCAAATTAATGCTAGAGCTTATCGTCAGGGTTTAATAGATCAGGAGGAAGTTAGAACAGATGCTACTATAGAAGAGAATAAATTTAAAGCTGCTTATCAATGGATGAATTATAATCAAACCGGAATAACCGTAGTCTTTGATATGCAAGATCGAGCAGTTGTTATATATACTTCAGGTTTAGGTGTAGGACTTTCTTCTGAATAGTTATAAGTAGATAGACAGCATCTTATTGAGCCGTTTTTTTATTTATAAGTATTCAACGAAAATGATATAAAAAAGAGGATAAATTA
>JAJEAQ010000231.1 GCA_022822685.1 Trichodesmium sp. jk18x7bins.61 | reverse complement strand
GCTATAATAATCGACAAGAACCATGTATAGCCGCACAACACATAGGATTTCCGTTCCTAGAAACACCAACAGTAATATTCTGACAACTGTTTCGTTGTTGAATAGATAAAATTCCAGATACTCTGGTGTATCTAGTCAGGGCATCTTCTCCTGATTCAGCAAAACAATTATAGAACCCCAGAGAGTAATTGGAACATTGTTACCTTGTCTATCAACTATTGTTGCTGGAGTTGCTCCAATTCTACCACAGAAAAAATTAGTAGTTTGAGCCTCTACAGAACTACTACTAATGGGGAGATGTAAAAATCAAATTACTGTAGCAGTGATAATAGAAGTTAATGATCAAATTTTCATGGACTATAATCTACATAGATAACAATAGTAATATTTTATAAACTTATATATACTTCCTGACTCTCAGTAATGGAATTTAAGCAAAATTTTTTGCAACTTTACTTGATAAATCCTGGGAATTATGATTATAAGTGGTTTTTGTGTAGCTAGCATTTATGATTAATCATTTTATTGACTTGCTGATACTCCTGACAAAATCGATTATCTACCTTAACTGCAGTTGAATATCAACTTAAAATATTTCTGTCCATAAAACTTACTCTAGAAATCCTTGCCTGACACAAAGATTTACCAAAAAGTTCAGTTTAAAGCCTTCTTCTAGAAGGGGACTTTGATTTTAGTTGTGGTTGTAAACATATTTATGTTGCTATGAGATTTGAGTTCTAATTTTATCATTAGCCTGTACAAAAAGTTAGGGATAATAATGGAAATATATTTGATAATTTTCATATAAAATCGAAATTCATGGTTATTATTTATGAACAGGGTTAGTTATACCAGTTTCAAAATATATTGCTACAAAGTATTTTTTTGTATAAGTTACGAGTCAGAAGGAGTAGACGCTCAAAAATTCCTTAATAGTTTTGCTGATAATTTTATTGTAACTATCTTTTTTAATTTGGTTTCATAACTTTAAGCTTCTATATTTTTGGGAATCAAACCAACTTGCTGCATTTTAAAGTCAGCCCATTTAGATCACACAGAAAAACGAACAAAGCAAGTTAAACCAAACATCTACCAAATCAGAAAAAAGGGGAGGTTTAAAGGAAGGAACGGACTTGATTTTACTCTTCCTCCCTCTTACTTCTCCCTCCTTTCTTCAAAACTAAATTATTAAGTTAAATTGTGCAAAATTTATCCAGAATAAAATTCAGAATAATACTTAAGAATGGATTTATAAAATTAGGACTTGACAAAAAATATAAGTTTTGTTACAAAAATGTTAAAAATTCATATAGTAAGAGGATTTTAGATAGTGAGAGTAGCCATTGTTGGTTTTGGGTTCAGTGCTGAGAAAAGTCATGTACCAGTATACAGAGATCGTTCTGATATAAACCTCACAGCAGCAGTAGATCCTGTAACAGCGCGACGAGCAGCAGCCCTGCGACAATATCCAAATATCAGAGTATACGAGACATTCAGCGATTTACTAGAAGAATACTCTGATGAAATAGACATAATCGATATTTGCTTACCTAATGCTCTTCATCTAGAAAATATTAAACAGGCATTACTCGCAAATAAACATGTCTTATGTGAGAAACCATTAGTATTAAACAAAAATGAATATAATGAGTTAGTACACATAGCAAACGAACAAAAACGCATTTTATATCCATGTCATAACTATAAGTTTGCTCCTTCAATAGTTCATGCTGCCTACTTAATTAAATCTGGTGAAATAGGGAAACCTTTGTTTGCTTCATTTAATATATTTGGTGCAGGTTTTCAACGTGGTGTACCCCACTGGCAACCAGACTGGCGAAAAGACAAAGCACTGGCTGGTGGTGGTATTATGAGCGACCATGGTTTAGATGCAATTTCTGTTGCTCAAACTTTATTTGGCGGTTCTCCCCAACGCATATCTGCACATACCAGAAGCCTCAATGAAGCAGATAGTCAACTAGAAGATTTAGCTATTTTTTGTTTAGATTGGGAAGAAAAATTAATTAACATTAGCTTAAGCTCTATAGGTTCAATACCCAAAGCTTATTATCGAATTCAAGGAACAGAAGGAGAAATTAGCATCGAAAATAATGATGTGTTTTTGAGCGTGCAAAATAAACCAGTGCAGCATATTTTCGTCCCTACATATTTTGACGATCCTGGTCATGCCAATTGGTTTAATGGATTGATTGATAATTTACTAGATTGTATTAATACTAAAAATACTGAACCATTCCCGTTAATGGAAGCTGGTTTAGTTCTAGACATAATAGAAAAAGCAAATTCTTCTAGCTATAATGGAGGTGTTTGGATGGGGCTAGAATTTATTCCTAAGTCATTACAACTGGTTAGTTAGGCTGAAAGCTAACTGTTAATAACTGAATGTTACCCTTAATTGCTCCCTAAGTGTTAGAACTAGATATATCAAACAACTACCCTAGTTCTAGCCAATTTTTCTAGTCTTTAAATAATATCGATTGAAATAAGTTGAGCATCACAGTTTTTTTTACTTATGTAGTTTGAGCTAATATCTTATTCAACTAATTCATAAAAACATCTTGGTTTGTAGTTGCGCTTTAGCGCCCTAAGTTATGTTATCACGAAAATATCTTAAGTCTCACCGTTCACCTTTATTGTTATTATGTGAACGAATTATGGCATTATTAATTCTTGCCAATGTAATTTTAGTCATATTTGACCTTACCTATATAAAAGTTCGTGATTGATACTTGAGGGCAGATTTATACTTATAAAAAATTTCTGAGACTCCCCAGGAAAAATATCTCCAAAAAGTAGATGAGCTACAAGCAGAATTAAAGGAAAAAAGTTTACAGTCATCAAACATAGAAAATTTATTAGAAGAGTTGGGTTTTAGCAGTATTCAGATATTTATTAAACGCCCTCCATTTCGAGTCATCAATAACTCTGGAGTTTTAGCTCAAATTCAGCGAGGATTAACTACTCATATTGGCACAGAGAATTTTTCACAAGCAGTACAGATATTTTGGCAGCCAGATTATTTACAAGCACAAGGTTGGCAAAGTCAGTTAGATTTTTAAACGAAAAAATCCGCCATTTAATGTTATTGTATGAGCCTCAACTACAATATGATTTAATTAAAGGAATAGAGCCATTTCGAGATTCATATAATTACCTAAGCACAGTCAATGAACTAAAGATACTTTTGGAAAAGCATAGAAAAAACTTTCTCCCGAATTTGGTTCTACAACTCCATATAACCATAAATATTTATACTCCCATTTTTTGAAAACCCAAGGGTTTTATACCAATTATCAAAAAAAAATGCTATGCTTGCTAGAGGCAAAAAAAATAAGTGGTAAAATCACCAAATCACCAAAGATCGGGGATTGGCGACTATATATAGTATTGGGAAATAAAAAATACTCGTACATCAAAGTTTTTAGTAATTGGTATAACTGGCTCCCAATTCAGACGTCTGGCAAACCAACTCAAAAACATTACTGCTTGAGCAGCATTTCCTTTTTCATAGTCAATCGTAATATTGTCAATTTCCCATAAAGCTGCCCGTCTTTGTTGAGGAGAAAAAGCTGCAGCAGTTAACTCTTGCCAAGCTGAAAGACGATGCCAGTTGAGATCAGCAATATAAGTTTCATTATCAATTAACTCCTGCATCTTTAAAAATTATGCTGGATCGGAAAAGTAGCAGGAGTCCATGATTATGCAGTTGCTAGCTGCGTACAAACGACGAAATAATTCCTGTTTTGTGTTAGGGGTTGCTTTCCACCAAACAAATTTAAGGAGATCGGAAATCATTAACGAAGTTACTGTTTCACTCACCCTTTCCATAGCTGATTTTGTGCCTCGTAGGGTGATATATTCACTGCACACTAGATTTGAGTTACTTTGCTTCTGAATTGGGCAGTAGGCAGATACTTGAGCTGTGACTCCCGTATCTTCTTCTCCAATTGTTGGGCAAACGGTAACAATGCGACAGGGGTTTTGAGCAGCGATCGCATCTGCAAAACTAAATCCCCTCACATTGATATTTGACACTTTTTGGCGCTATTCTGGTCTTTTGGCAAATTCTTCACGCAATTTAGCTAGAGGTTCGGAGTCAACTCTACCTGTGATTGGTAATTGATAAGTATTTTGTGCCTCTCTAATTGCATCCCTGCTTTGTGGCCTGTGAATACTATCAATCGGATCATCGTAAAATCCTAATCCTCCTAGCAATTGTTGAAATTCTTCTGGTTCGTAAATTACCATGCTAAAGGTAGCAGCTCTGGTAGCGATCGCTGTTGATTTATCGTTATTTTGACTAAGCCAGATTTTACTTAGTTCTGCTTCTATTTCTCCTAGGGAGATATCTTTTGGTCTTTGTAAGACAACAACTGGTGTAGTCATCTTTTTTGTTTCTCCTTAGCTTTAGTTGATTTCTATTGGAGCATTGATGGTGATCGATTAAGTTAAGTAATTTTGTCCTTTTTTGTTTCTCGTTTTTAGTCTGAGAGGGAGGTTTGAGTATTGATCCTATCTGATCATCAGAGTAGTGATTGACCAATTTAGTTTTGATCGGTAACAATCTTTAGTGTTTCCCTATACATAGTAGTGTTGTCTTTTTGTTTTTTTGACTTAATCACTTATCATAACTTTCTTGGTTAGTCAGGAGCCTTTTAATTATCTAGGGTAGCGTAACTTAGCAAGTTTGATCTGAGCCTCACTAATTATCCTCTAGTGACTTAAAACTGATGTAAAAATAACCTGAATATTTTTTTGATGGAAGCTCTAGATTCATAATCCATTTCAGATAAATTTTGTAGCACTTATTTTTACATTAGTCCTGACGCTGTTACCAGTTACGGTAAATTTATAGAAGTCTCCTTTCATGCCGGCGACAGCCGAAAGTTTTTGAGACAATCAGAACACAGGTGAGCTCAACTTCAGAACATATTTTATAAAAAGAGGAAACACTCTCCGGTGATTCAACTGCATATAAAAAGTGTGCGATCGCTTCCAAAATCAAGGCGATACCAGTGTTCCATCAAAATAATGTTGTTACTTAAAAGAGGATTTGAAAGCCCTGTCTCTTGAGGGTAGGAGTGAAAACAAGGGAATCATTTATCTCAAATCACATTAATTGACTATAAAATCAAGTCAGTAATTAGGGCAAATTATTTGTATATTTACAGCCAACTATATTTTCTGTTCCCTATTTATTTCTCAAAAAGGGATAAATAGTTTAAATGCTGAACACATTACCAAGTTAAACTTACTTTTGAACTTGAACTACCTGAATACTACCACCTCCATAAAAATAACTTCAGATGAACCATAATTCACAAAATTAAATCCTATTTTTTTTTTAATAATTCAGATATATTGGTATTAATAAAATCCCAAGCTGTTTCAGTTTCAAATAACCATAAAAGTATAGCTAATCCCGGCCATAAAATAGGATTTTTCGGACTATGAAAATCAACAAAAGTAAAAATACCTCCTGGCTTCAGAATGGGATAAACTTCCTGCAGAATTTTTTCTAATTGTTCTGAATTCATTTCATGTAAAGCAGCACTGGTATGCACCAAATCAAATTGATTACTTGAAAATGGCATATTCTCGGCAAATGCTTCAACATACTCAGCCGATGGTACATTTTTCTTTGCTCTTTTGAGCGATAGTAGGGAAGCATCTAATCCTGTAACATTTTGAGAGTATTTAACCAGAAAATTAGTTGCTTGACCACTACCACAACAAAGGTCAAGTACCTTGGTATTAGAATCAATAGTTAAGCCTTGTAAAGCTAGTTGCCGAAAACGATTTTCTCCCCCAACAGCTAGAGCTGCTAAACGGGAAATTCCATCATATAACTATTGATATCTATAGCTCCAGTCTCTTAAAATTGTTGCCATCCGAACTCAAGGTCAAAAGTCAAAACATCAAAGTCAAAAGTGTTAAAATTAAATTTATTGTTCATAATTCAACTAAAATAAATTTTAATTAGTTATTGACTATAAATTGTTAAGAAAATATAATTATGTTAATAATAGTAACAAATATTAAAAGAGGAGCATTATAACTATTATGAGTCGTGTGGGAATTTTACTACTTAATTTAGGTGGACCAGAACAACTAGAAGATGTTCGTCCTTTTCTCTTCAACTTATTTTCTGACCCAGAAATTATTCGTCTGCCCTTTCCTTGGTTACAGAAACCTTTGGCATGGCTAATTTCCACCCTCCGTTTTCAAAAGTCTCAGGAAAATTATAAGGAAATTGGTGGCGGATCTCCACTTAGATCAATTACAGAAGAGCAAGCTCAGGCAATCCAAAAACAGTTAGAACAAAAAGGATTAGTAGCTCAAACCTATATAGGAATGCGTTACTGGCATCCTTTTACTGAAGAAGCTCTAGCCAGAATTAAGCGCGACAAAATCAAAAGATTAGTAATTCTGCCACTTTATCCTCAATATTCTATCAGCACTAGCGGTTCTAGCTTTCGCCTACTGGATCAACTCTGGCAACAAGACCCAGAACTACAAAAAATAGAATATACTGTTATTCCTTCTTGGTATCAACGACCAGGGTATATCCAGGCCATGGCAGAATTAATTGCTCAAGAATTAGATCATTGTCCTAACCCAGAGCAAGTACATATCTTTTTCAGTGCCCATGGTGTGCCTCTGAGCTATGTGAAAGAAGCAGGAGACCCCTATCAAGCAGAAATTGAGGACTGTGTAGAAAAGATTACAAAAGCTCTGAATATTTCCAACCCTTATACTTTAGCTTATCAGAGTCGAGTTGGCCCAGTAGAATGGTTGAAACCTTACACAGAAGAGGCGATTCCAGAATTGGCAGCTAGTGGAGTTAAAGATTTATTAGTGGTTCCCATTAGTTTTGTTTCTGAGCATATTGAGACTCTCCAAGAAATTGATATGGAGTATCGTGAGTTAGCAGAGGAATCAGGAATTAGTAATTTTTATCGAGTACCCGCTCTCAACACCCACCCTATCTTCATTAATGATTTGGCAGATTTAGTGGTTGAAGCTTTAAATAGTCCTAGTCATCCTTTTTCTGATGCAATTAAAATGAAAAAAATTGTCAAAATGTATCCCCTAGAAAGATGGCAATGGGGTTTAACTACAACAGCAGAAGTTTGGAATGGAAGGTTGGCAATGCTGGGCTTTGTAGCTTTGTTGTTGGAGTTGATTACTGGCAATGGCCCTCTACACTTGGCTGGTTTGCTATAACATCTCTCCAGTTGCTTTTTCAGTTTGGGCAAGGATGACAAATCTTGTTAAGTCCTCAAATGCCGGAAAGTATGAGGTAAAAAGCCTCTGTGCGATAAATTTTACTATCTAGGGTGAAACTAGTGCAGCATGGTGGAAATCACTAATCATAGTTAACTATATAAAGGAGTTTATAGCAGAATTTCTGGTCAGGCTGGAGATCAAAAGCCACATCAAACAGTACTTTACGGAGGCAATAGGCAATAGGCAAAAGTACTGCTAGAAGAGGCTTTAAGTCCCCCACTATATTTTTGAAATTAGTGGTGTGCATTTTGCGCTTCGCAAACATGAAAGGTGGCGGGTTATAAGGTGCGGAGCGACTTCCCTGGGGTATCCCCCACCAGGCTGCATGATAACTGATAACAGTTAACAGTTAACTGTTTCAAGGGTAACTCCTGCAATGAATATACTAACGATCGCTGGATTTGTGATGATTTATGCTATTTGAGCCTCGACTTTTGTCTTTGATCTCCCTGTTGACTCCTGACTACTTTTCATAATTACTGCTATATCTTTGCTGACGCCAACCGTCGTCCCGTTTTTTATTTCCTTGATACCATTTGTACCAGTCTTGATAGCTACGAATGGCTAACCATAACAATAGTAAGGCAATTAGTCCTCCTTGTTCAGGTGCATCCAGAGCAAAAATGACTAAGCAAATACAGAGAATATCTTGAGCTAAAAGCATCCAGATTGGTAAACCACGCCATCGATAAAACCATCCTACTTGCACCAGTTGTAACACTAAAGCAAGTAAACCACCAACAACTCCAACAACCATAATTAACCAGCCCTTTAGTTGAGTAGCTTCAGCGATCGCCATACTCATAATTGTTCCTACTATCGGGCTGAGTAGGAGTTGAACTAAATTTAGAATCCGTTGGCCTAATAGCTTTTTAGAGGCAAATATTTCAAACAAGGACCAACTTACTAAAACTCCGACTACTATTTGCGGGGAAATGTTGGACAGCAGAGGAACTTTCGACCATAGGTCATTTTGCAATAAACCAATTAAAAGTAAGGGTAAAGCTATTCTAATGCCTGCGGCTGCTGATGCAGACAAAGCTGCTAGGACTTCTACCATAATTATGACTGAGGGTATTCTAAATATCTATTTTATCAGTATTCAGCAGCAGGATTCAGTAGTCAGTAGTCAGTAATCAGGAGCCAGAAGCTAGAAAAATCCTGACTCTTTCTGCCTTCAGGGAAAAATAATGATTTATATTATGTCCGTTAGATCTAGTTATAAATAAAGTTTAAGTTGCTCTAAGCACGCTGTAGTTATAATTTCGCTCAAGCGCAACTACAAACAATTTTTTTTATACGCAATTAAGCGGAGATGATATTGCGCGACCTGTTCATGTCGGCGACATGAAAGCTCCACATTCCATAAGGAAAGCTCCGACTCTTGTCGCCTACTGGTCGTCTGAAATGGGACACCAAGTCCCCTAGGCATTTTCACCCCGAGCCTACACGGAAAAGACTCTATGAGTCCGGCTACTCTTGTTCATGTCGGCGACAGGCTCAAGTAAGTAATGAAACAGTCCGAATGCAAGCCCCGTTTGAGCCTGTCGGCTCCATGCTCAAAGTAGCCAAAGCCTCTAGGGATTAAGAGGAATGGAGCAAGAGGGAAGGAGATGAAAAGGTGAACATAGTCTAAGTTGTTGATTAAACTGCGTTATCTCCAGAGCAGCCAAACTATCCCTGATAGGCTGTAACCAAAAAGGTAAGGAGGTAGATACAGATGCTAATATCTCATCTGTATGTGAAAACAAATCCCCGACCGCAGAATAGACAACCACCCTTTTCATGGAGCCTGTCGCCGACATCATTTCAAAAACTTCAGGCGATACAACAGGGTAAACCCGAAAGAGTCTCAAGGTTTCCTTGAGTAGTGAGTCGGCAACAATGACGGAAATCTCTGTCGGCGAAAGGATGGAAGAAAAAGCGTTTGAGCCACCTCGCCACATGTTGAGCCTGTCGGCTCCATGCTCAAAGGAAAGCAGACTTCTTCTCTCACTCATACGAAAGACGTTCAGACAAAGAAAGCTTAACTGAGATATAAGTTAGATGTCAGAAATGATCATGGTCGTCAAAGGACAATGGAATGGAGTAATCCAGGAAATTGTTAAGAATCTAAGTCTAAAGAATCTTTTGTGCCTAAAAAGGCTGGATGGGATTTTGAATGTACCTGTTGAGCCTGTCGCCGACATGAATATGACACCCTCTGTGCAAATGGCTCAGATTCTCCTTGTCTTCAGTTCCTCTTTCCTTCGCAGGCACTATGTGATGGGTTTCTATTTCTTCAGAGTTGAATAGGCTATCTCTACAAATCAGGCATTTCCAGTTTTGTTCTTTGGCAATCAGTTTTAGCTAAAGCTACATGAAACATATTTAGAACCTTTTTCCCAGCAGTTTTTCCTTTGTAGGCGACTCCTGTCGGAGCTTTCATGTCGCCAC
>JAJEAQ010000613.1 GCA_022822685.1 Trichodesmium sp. jk18x7bins.61 | reverse complement strand
GAATTTATGATGGGACTATGTGCCTTTGTAGTAGCTGGAGTGTCCCTCATAATTCCTAGTGTCAGCTTACAGATAGCTCTATGGATGATTTTTTCTGTAGGCTCTATTTCCGCGTTTCGTCGTCTTTTGCCCCATCATACTGTAGCAACTATTGCTGATGCCAAGGAAGCAGAAACTTTAACAGAAATCTTACCTGGTAAGCCTGGTAGGGTACTTTATGAAGGTAACTCCTGGCGAGCAATATGTGATGATGAAACTAGCGCGATCGCAGCTCATCAGAAGGTTATTGTTGTTAGACGTAAAGGTAATACTTTATTTGTATTGCCAGAAAATTTATTAAATTCTTCAGTTTATTAACACAAATAAATCAATTTAAATGACAACTAATTAAAGAAAAGAATAAGTAATATCATGTCCGGTTGAACAGTGATAAATAAATTAGGTAGTCGGCGCGGAGGGAAAAAAGAAGGTATAAGAAGGAGAAAGTTTTTTATCACTAATTAAGTAGACATTATATAAGAAGAAAGAAAGAATAAAGTCAATAGTTGAAAAAGGCAGAATGGAAAATAGTATGGGGATACCTGAGTAGGCCTGGGGCTGTCTAGAAACTCCAACCAATTCCAGACTCAGTGAAAAGTGGAGTACAAAACCTATCAGACAGAAAGAGTCAGGATTTTTCTAGCTACTAAATACTGACTATTGACTAATTTGGCCAAATAAGTGAAGCAAGTTAAATAATTAGGAGACTAAAAATGGGAGAGTTTTTTTTACTAGTTGTTTTGGCTTTAGGTGGTTCTTCTTTAGCTGGAACTGTCAAGGTTATTAAGCAAGGAAATGAAGCTTTAGTAGAAACTTTAGGCAGATATAATGGTAGAAAATTAGATGCTGGCTTGAAATTTGTTGTGCCATTTATCGACAGAATTGCTTATCAAGAAACTATTCGGGAAAAAGTATTAGATATTCCACCTCAACCATGTATTACTAAAGATAATGTAGCAATTAGTGTAGATGCTGTAGTTTATTGGCGGATTATGGATTTAGAAAAAGCTTACTATAAAGTAGAGAATCTTCAATCTGCAATGGTTAATCTAGTTTTAACTCAAATTCGGGCAGAAATGGGGAAATTAGAATTAGACCAAACCTTTACAGCACGTACAGAAATTAATGAGGTGTTGCTCAGAGAATTAGACATCTCTACTGACCCTTGGGGGGTAAAAGTAACTAGGGTAGAATTACGAGATATTAGCCCCTCAAAAGCAGTACAGGATTCTATGGAATTACAGATGACTGCAGAAAGACAAAAACGGGCAGCAATTTTAACTTCTGAAGGAGAAAGAGATTCTGCGATTAACTCTGCTAGGGGTCAAGCTGAATCACAAGTCCTTGATGCCCAAGCACGTCAAAAAGCAACTATTTTAGAAGCGGAAGCTGAACAAAGGGCTATTATACTCAAAGCCCAAGCTGAACGTCAATCTCAAGTCTTAAAAGCTCAGGCAACTTCTGAAGCCCTAGAAATTATTACTAAAACTGTCCGTGAAGATCCCCATGCTAGGGAAGCACTACAGTTTTTATTAGCTCAAAATTATATGGAGATGGGTCTAAAAATTGGTAGTAGTGATAGTAGTAAGGTGATGTTTATGGACCCAAGCAATATTCCAGCAACTTTAGAAGGTATGCGTTCAATTGTATCAGATGGCCAAAACTCGGCTAGTAGTTAGGAATAGGTGGACATCTCAGGAAAAATCTTCCGCGAGGGCACAGCGATCGCAAAGTCCAAAAAATTCCAAGGTGTGGTAAAAAATCTTAAATTTATGGGACTTTTGCAATTTGCATTCCAAATCATGGACAGGACATTGATTAATTGATATAGATGTCCCACATTTAACACAAGTCAAATGATGTTGGTCCTGTTGTAAACAGCTATAGACTGCTTCACCATTGCCTAAAGTCCGGACAGTTACCATACCCTCTTGCTTGAGAGCATCTAAAGAGCGATAAACTGTTGCTAGTCCCAGAGGTTGATCACATCTGCGTAGTTCTGAATAGATATCCTGAGCAGATAGTGATTGCTTCTGGGTTTTTAGTAATTTTAAAACACGCTCTTGAGAGCGGGTACGATAGGATTTCATGGCCAATGTATTTAATAAGTACAGTATTAATAGATAATATCTAAACGTAGTCGGTTGAAATTTAAAATTTTGTACGAACGTGACAAAACAATATCAGGCACATATCTATGTTACCCTAAGACCATCTGTTTTAGATCCTGTTGGGACGGCGGTTCAATCAGGGTTAGCACAGATGGGATATGAAAATGTAGAACAAATTAGAATTGGTAAATATATTGAGCTGATGCTTCAGGCAACAGATGAAGCAACTGCCAGAGAGCAACTGGAACTAATCTGCGCTCGATTACTGGCAAATCCTGTCATTGAAAATTATCGCTTTGATTTGATGGCAACCAACAATGAAAATTTATCTAAATATTAATATGAAGTTTGGAATTATTGTGTTTCCTGGTTCCAACTGTGATCGGGATGTAGCTTGGGTAACTCAGGAGTTATTAGCTCAACCAACTCGCATGATTTGGCATCAAGAAGAAGATATTTCAGATGTAGATGTGATAGTGATTCCTGGAGGTTTTAGTTATGGCGATTATTTAAGATGCGGAGCGATCGCTCGTTTTTCTCCTGTCATGCAAGCAACTGTTGCTCATGCCCAAAAGGGAAAGTTAGTTTTAGGGATTTGTAATGGTTTCCAGATATTGACAGAGATGGGGCTATTACCAGGAGCGTTAGTCATAAATCAGAAATTAAATTTTATCTGCAATCAAATTCCGATCAGAGTAGAAAATTCTAATACTTTTTGGACTTCTGCTTATACAACAGGAGAAGTGATTCGTTTACCGATAGCTCATGGTGAGGGTCGTTATTATGCTGATGCAGAAACGTTAAAAGAGTTAGAAAATCATCGTCAAATTTTATTTCGCTACTGCACAGAAGATGGTCAAATTACTCAAGAGGCTAATCCCAATGGAGCTCTGAAAAATATTGCTGGGATCTGCAACCGACAAGGCAATGTATTGGGAATGATGCCTCATCCAGAGAGAGCATCAGACCCAATTTTAGGATATACAGATGGCATGAAAGTCTTTAAAGGGTTATTAATAGCTGTGGTTGGAGTTTAGCTATTTTTCTGGATCCTAGGTAGCTTTCCCATTTAAAATTAAACTAGATTTGGCTCAAACTAGCTTTCAAGTTTTTTTCAGTTTAATGGGAAAGCTTTTGTCAATACAGAAAGTCAAGGGGCGAGCCAAAAATAGAACGGACATGAGCAATGAAAACATTAACAATATGGGGTTACATCTTCTCCACAGACATCTGCTAGATAGCACAGAGATCTAAACCTCAGACTAATTAATTCATCGTAAAGAGGATTTAGTTTGCACATGGGAGGGATATGAAACAAAACATGACCAAGAAAAGTGATATCACGCTCGAAAGGACATTGAGTCGGGATCAATCTGCACAACAATCGTGCCAATTTGGGATTGTTAATTTCTTGGCTATCTAGCCATTTTCGCAAGGGGTTTAATGGCTTAAATTTAGGTACTGTAGTATACATACGAACATTCATAGGATTTAGAATATTAGTGTTTTGGGATCTCATCCATACCTCTGTTATTTTCGCTAAATTGTGCATAGTCTCAAAGATTCTATAATGAGTTCTACAGTGTATTTTTCGGCATTACCGGAAAGGCAAAATTTTAATTTCCTAGTCAATATCGTGCTTTGCAAAAATTACAAAGTCAAAAGCTAATTTTGATATTGACTTTTTAGTTTCCATCAAAATCATGCCCCACATTTGATTGTGGGAGAGCTTAAACTGCTAGAGGGATCGATTGCAAATGGTATGAAAACACTGTAAGCAACTTTTAATATCC
Organism: Trichodesmium sp. jk18x7bins.61; assembly: GCA_022822685.1. Lineage (GTDB taxonomy): Bacteria > Cyanobacteriota > Cyanobacteriia > Cyanobacteriales > Microcoleaceae > JAJEAQ01. Next base: position 927 of record JAJEAQ010000613.1, on the reverse strand, counting down.
CCAAAGCAGAATTATTTAGGCTTTATGTCGCTGCTCTATAAAACATTGAATTCAGGAATCGGGAGTCGGGAGTCAGGAGTCGGGGCAATTGTTTCGGGGATTCAATCCCTTCCCAATTGATGCACCATGGGTGAAGGTGGGGTATTAAACCTGTCAGGTGGAGGGAATAATTCCCTATTGCCGAATCCTTACTGCCTACTCCTCTCCACCGAAAGTGGATAAAACTTCAACAAAACGCTATCAAGCAACAATTTGATGCTGACTTCTTACTTCAACCGAGACTATTGATCAATATCTTTTAAGTCTCTATCAATTGACAGACTAAATCCATGGCAATTGTCAGCAGTTGTTTTCAGAGACCTACTACTTCAGTCTCTAGTTCTAATGTTTGTGACAACATGAGGAGACATCTAAGATTGCTTAGGCAAATCAACTTGCCTTCCAATAAGTTAGTTATGGTGTCAAGTTTTTGACTTGTTTTTGTCACCTATTTGATTGTTACACCAATCAAGGTAATTGTCGCGTCTTTATTATTCATAAGTATAAATATAATCTATAAAATCCATAAGTTTTTATAATCATAAAACCATTGAATAAATTTAATTGATATGGTAAACAACAAATCTCTTAATTAAACTGTGTCAAGTTATACTATTTTGGAAAAATTATATTTTTGCGGGAACCATAGCCTCTGTCCTCGGCAAGCATCAACCATTTTGAGATTAGCCATTTTTTTTAGCTCCTTAAAAATTAAGGTGGTGGTATTAATGGTAGAGGTTGGGGGCGATGATTTTTTCACAACCCAATTCTCACAAAACTCAAGGATATTTGCCGGAATCAAGATTTAGCTGAATACCAAATTTTACTCCTCACCATTACTATGCAGGACTACCAAAATTAAAAGGAATGGTGGAAATTGGACTGACG
>JAJEAQ010000072.1 GCA_022822685.1 Trichodesmium sp. jk18x7bins.61 | reverse complement strand
TGACGGTTGGTATATCTGCTTCAACATAGAAGATGAAATAGTGCCAATAGAGGGTGTAGAAATACAACCTACCGAAAATAACTCATGCATGTATTGATTGAAAGTTTTTGAGAAAATCTGAACATAGATTATCTCAACTGCATGGGCAGGTTATCTAAAAAGAGGAAGCACTCTAGAGCCGGGAGGATTCTCAAGGGCAAAATCTCCAAATTACATCTTTGAGCAGGGAGGCTCCATGCTCAAAGAAGAATCTCGCGGATGAGCGTCAGCACACCGTCGGGAGTATGTCAATTTTAGGTGGCACAAACCCTTGTTAAACAGTATACCCCTTTCAAAGCTAAATGCTGAACAGCTTAGATGCCAAATTTATTTGTAATGATTTATGCCTTTACAATGAACACGACTACTATTACTGTGACTAATGTTATGCTCCGGAAATTTTTCCCCTTGATTCCAGGCCGACTCCAATGTAATGTGTAATACTAAATCGGGCGATCGCTAGTAGTAGGAGATGGGGATTTTGACCCCTACCAATGGTGAAAACCGTGGGTGAGTTGGAGTTTTCCAGCCCATTGCTCCAAAAAGTTTATGGGGTATACTTTGCTGCCGATCAAAAAATATTGGTTGGTGCAACTACAAGCTTGATAATAAGTGTTTTACCTAAAAATATTCGGGAGGCTCTTAGCCCTGTACTTGCTTATTTCAGACGAGCTTGACTGCGGTGAGGCTCAACAATGGAAACAGTATAATACCATTTTGATAAAGTAATGCGAGATTTGGAAACTGGGAAGAATAACGATGAAAAGAACAAAAGTTAGTAAATACCAAGCATTCATTCCAGCAAATAATATGCGAGAAATAGAAAATTCAAGTAAAGTAAAGTTTGTGGTAATTGGTATAACTTTTGAATTCCAAACAAAGCCCCTAAAATTACCACTACGATAGCATACTTTGAGGGGTCTCATTTTTTAAAGGCATGCCGGCATGCCTTGTTGCCGGCAACAGGGAAGGCATATGGTGGGGGATAAAAAGCGCCACCTTTGATGTTTGCGAAGCGCAAAAATACACACCACTAATTTTCCCAATCAGCGTGGTGGACCTGGTACCGAATTCTAGCAGTAATTTTGCCTCTTGCCTCTTGACTTAGCCGAAGGTTGTTCATCTTCTGGGCGAGACTCTCACTCTGCAAGAAACTTGACAAATAGTCTCTGAACAGATTAATCAGAAGGATGAGTCATATTTTGAGGAACTACAATCTGGTCAAATTCTTCAGCCGAAATATAACCTAACTCCAAACAAGCCTGCTTTAAAGTCATATCTTTATCATGGGCAAAATGCGCAACTTTTGCAGCTTGATCATACCCAATTTTCGGACTCAAAGCTGTTACTAACATTAAAGACTGTTCTAAATAAAACTCAATTCGTTTCTGATTCGGCTGCAAATCAGCTACCAGAAAATCAGTAAAATTATTGCAACTATCAGAAATTAAGTTTATTGACTGAATTAAATTAAATATCATCATTGGTTTATAAGTATTTAACTCAAAACTACCCTGGGCACCAGCAAAAGCGATCGCTGCATCATACCCCATCACCTGAGTTGCCACCATGGTCATCGCTTCACACTGAGTGGGATTAACTTTTCCTGGCATAATTGAAGATCCAGGCTCATTTGCTGGCAAAATTAACTCCCCAAAGCCACATCGAGGCCCACTTCCTAACCACCGAATATCATTAGCTATTTTCAGCAACGAACAAGCCAAAGTCTTGAGTGTACCACTTGCCATCACGATCGCATCGTGGGCAGCTAAAGCAGCAAATTTATTAGGTGCAGAGACAAAAGGCAAACCCGTTAGTTCGCTAATATGTTGTGCAACTAGCTCTGCAAAACCTCTCACCGTATTTAATCCTGTTCCCACTGCTGTGCCACCTAAAGCTAATTCATACAAATCAGGCAATATATTAGTAATGCGTTGCAAATTTGCATCTAATTGGGCTACATATCCCGAAAATTCCTGCCCCAAGGTTAAGGGAACAGCATCTTGTAGGTGAGTCCGACCTATTTTGACAATCTCAGAAAATTCTTTTGATTTTTCCTGGAGTGCATCCCGCATTTTCTTAACTTTCGGCAACAGTTTTTCGTGGAGTGCTATTGCTGAAGCTATGTGCATAGCAGTTGGGAAAGTGTCGTTGGATGATTGCGACATATTAACGTCGTCGTTAGGATGTATTGGTTGTTTACTTCCTATTACCCCACCAGCAATTTCAATTGCCCGGTTGGCAATGACTTCGTTAACATTCATGTTGCATTGGGTACCACTTCCTGTCATCCATACTCGTAGTGGGAAGTTGCCGTCTAATTTTCCTGCGATAATTTCTTCTGCTGCTTGAATGATTAATTTTACCTGATCTTCTGGGAGTTTACCAAGCTCCTTGTTGGTTTTTGCAACTGCTTTTTTGAGGATAGCGAATGCGATGATGACTTCTGGTGGTATATAGTCTTGCCCAATGGAAAAG
>JAJEAQ010000422.1 GCA_022822685.1 Trichodesmium sp. jk18x7bins.61 | reverse complement strand
CCCACGCTTCAAAGGGGAGGGGAGAGGAGTAATCCTCATTCATGTAGCGAAGCTAAAAGCGTTTTAGCTTCGCTACATGAAAGCTCCGACTGGGGTCTGCCACCTGACCCGATAAGCTCAAGGTTATTGGTAATGTTGAGTAGAGCATTCTGAAAGTGAAAAAACAAAAAGGAATTAGGCAAGCTTACCTAATTCCTAAATTTTTACACACAAATTACATTAATTCAACGTGAGTTCTACAAAAATATAAATCTCTAAATCATTATGTAGTATGTCTTTTAAGATTTTACGGCTAGCAAAATTTATTTCAACAAGCCGAAGTTATTGAAAATAAATTCTTTTGATTTAGCGATTCGCGTTTCATGTGCGTAGCAAAACTCGCCGTCCCGGAATCGCCGACTAACTCCTCACTGATTGCCATTAAGTTCTATTAGTCGACAAGAATAATTTCAACCATATCACCCGTAAAGCTTACTGAGTCCAAAATTCAGCGATTCAAAATCAGTCGAACTCACATTAATTCAATTCGACAAGGAAACAAATGAAAATGCAATGACTCATCACAAGTTGTTTTTTCAACTGTCTTCACTATAAAACAGATAAAAAATGTTTGACTTCACTCAGAATGGTTATTTCGTTATCCTACGACTGGGTGAGTTGACTCTAATTTGCTGGAGCGCTTCTGCCTAGGGAAAAAAATCACCTTGATAGGGGAAGTGTGGCAGTTGTTCTATGTTTTATTCTCAAAACAGTTAAAAACACAACCAGAAGATAAAAACAATGATTACTCAATACCTCAACCAACTCGCCATCGCAACAAGGCATCCCCAAAAATATATATCTAGCGTCCCATCGCAACTACAAACCAAGACTTTTTATAACTAATTACCCGAACTTAAGGATATTATAGTAAATCCACTGATCACAAGGTACTTTTCCCAAATACCCTCTAAACTAGATTGATCGCAGTTTTCAGATCAATGAACCACTTAGTAAAGACTGCAACCTTTGTAAGGACGTTCCATGGAACCTCCCTAAAGTGGTCTACCATAATGAAAACTGCTGTAGTATTAGCCAGCTTCGGCCAAAACTCAACCCATCATTAGCATGGATGATGGCACAAGCACAACTGTCACACCATAGGGCAATCAATCAGTTTCCCTACCTGTTAATTTTTCAATCAAAATTTTGCTAAAAACCTGAATTTTATTATAAATAAGAGTATTGATTGATCTGGAATTGATCATAGGGCAAGTAATTATCCGGACATGATGTGATACCTTGTTTTATTCAAGTTCCAAATTTAAAAAAACTGAAGATAGACTACTAGATATTCCAATATTATAGTATTTTTAAATGATTCGTGAACAGCAAAAGTGCTGAGAGTAACACTTGATAATATTTTTTTGTTTAAGTTCCAAATAAAAAGGCGATATAGATTGATTTTATGTTCCCTAGAACACATATATATAGCTTCTTATTTGCATTTTAGGACTATAGCTTTAATTGGAGTGCTAAAATGGCAGCCACAAATCAAGATTTTTTTATCAGTAATTAAGCAAACATAATATTACCTAAAGCTTTGTACAAAAACACAGAGCCAACTTTTTGACTCAAAATTTTTGGCATCCAGAATCACCATGAGGAAATTTGTATGATACGATATTCGTCTAGTTATGCTCTCAGTAATCATGACGATGGGGTACAAGTGCTAATAGTACAAGGCCCGCATCTACTAGATACTATGTTGGAACATATTTTTAATTCAATAACCAAAATTCAGACCTATATATTTTTGAGTAAAGTAGCAACTTAACATGAATAATGTAGATCCTGGTCATAGTCTAATACTAAAAAGTACCCAAATGGGAAAAACCCTCATGCTACGCTGGTTACTTCCCAGTCTAATCAGCGTTTTCGTACTGGGGAGCCCCAGTAAAGCGGCTACCCTAGAATCCTGGCAGTTTGAAGCCAATCAGAACCAACTATCTTTCACAACTGAAGGTGGTGTTCAGCCAAAAGCTCAATTAATTACTAACCCAACTCGGTTAGTTATAGATTTACCTGGAACAACTTTGGGTGGTATTAGGACTTCTCAAGTTGTGGGCGGGGCAATTAAAGCCGTTAGAGTCGGACAACTTAATTCTCAAACAGCTCGGATTGTAGTAGAACTAAACAATGGCTACACTCTTGACCCCAAGCAGGTAAAATTCCAGGGTATTTCTCCCCGCGAATGGACTGTAAAAATACCAGCACCTGAACAAATCGCCTCTAATTCAGATGTTAGGCTTACACCACAGTCTCCACCTCCCCTACCTCGCAGAATAGAGAAACCAAATAATCAAAATCTAGCCCCCCCAACTAACCAGGCTCCAGTAACCACACATCCTCAGACTTCGCCTCCCCTACCTCGCAGAATAGAGAAACCAAATAATCAAAATCTAGCCCCCCCAACTAACCAGGCTCCAGTTAATCAAATTGCTTCTACTGGTACACTGACTCTTGTAGAAGATGTCCAAGTAAAAGAAGAGGGATTAGTTCTACGTACAAGTGGAAGATTACCAGAGATTGAACTCAAGCAAAGTGTTGACCGTACCTGGATGAGTATTGATGTGCTCAATGCTACTCTTACTGCCGAGGATGTCAAACCAAATCAAAGATTTAATGAATCTGGATTAACGATTACTCAATTTACTCAGCTTTCAACTTCACCAGCAGTGGTTCGTCTGACTGTAAGTCTACCGGATACCAATGTTGAATGGCAAGCTCGTGCTTATGCAGGTGGAATCGCAGTATGGCCTCAAGGAAAAGCTCCACCAACCATTAATCAAGCTACTGGTTTTGCGATGGTTAAATCAGTGGAATTAAAAAATGGCACTGAATTAGTGATTACAGGGGATAAACCTCTGAATTACACCAGTGGCTGGGATTCAGAGGCAGATGCTTATGGAATTACCATATATAATGCCAAGGTAGACGATCGCTTGAATTTGCCTAAACGACAGGTTGGTAGTCCTTTACTTTGGGCAAGGATACGTCAAGAAGATCCAGAAACAGTGACAATTCTGGTTAAGCCTGCTACGAATGTCAAAATTGCAGAGGTGACTCAGCTTACACCACAAAAGTTATCTTTACCTATGGGTTGGGGCAATATTGGAACTGTTCCTCCTGGTTGGCGAGCTGACTCTACAGAGCAATCTTCTACTTCTAGGCCTTCACTATTCTCCAGAGGAAATTCGTCACCCCCAAACTTACCCCCTCAGAATAGATTACCTCAAAATTCCTCTACAAATTTACGCCCACGAAGCAGGCCTTTTCCCTGGCCTCGTCCCAACGATCGCCCTTCTAATAATCCTAGCTTTCCTTTACCAAACCAATTACCTCGCCGAGATGGACGATTAATGATCGTGCTCGATCCTGGACATGGAGGGCAGACAGATTTAGGTGCAGTTGGCTTTGGTGGTTTACGTGAAAAGGATATTGTGTTGCCGATGTCGTTAGAGGTAGCTCAAATTCTAGAGCAGAACAATATACAAGTAGTGATGACTCGTAAATCAGACCGGGATCTAGATTTACCTCCACGGGCAGAGTTGGCTAATCGGGTAGGTGCAGATCTTTTTGTGAGTATTCATGCTAATGCTATTAGTATGAGTCGTCCTGATGTGAATGGTCTGGAAACTTTTTACTACCAAAGTGGCCGGAGTTTAGCACAATATATTCAAAATAGTATGCTAGAAAGTTTCCCAACGATGAATAATCGTGGCGTGAAACGAGCGCGTTTTTATCTGCTTAGACATACCAAGATGCCGGCAGTATTGGTAGAGGTAGGTTTTGTTACTGGTAATTATGATTCCAGGATTTTGGCCGATCCTGTTCAACGTAGTCGTATGGCACAGGCGATCGCTCGTGGCATACTTAGATATGTTCAAGCTTATTCTCGATAAATAAGGCAGGAGACTTATGATAGAACAAAAACCTTAAAGCCTTTTGGGGATAAGGCTTGAAAGGATTTTATAACTGTAAAAATCCAGTATTTGGGCTCATATCGGTGAGTTTGTTGTACAAAAGCTTCAGAAGCCTTATTAAATAAGGATACCCATAAACCACAGGCCAAAGATCCATTAAACCAAAGACGGGGTTGTTTCAGCAATTTCGATAAAGACTCACAAGGTTATGTAATGGTAATAACTGCAGGAAGATGAACTAATCGCCAACTTTCCTCTAGAGTAGTGACAATAGCAAATCCCAATACTCGCTCCTCAGTCAAAAACATATTTGACAGGAAAGACACCAAGGCGATCGCTTCTTTCTACCAAAATCAACCAAAGCTGAAAACGCTTATTCAGCAAGGCTTATGTAATCTGGATCCAGCAGCCATTTAGTGGGCTACACCTAGATATAAAAGTTTTCTATTTATATAATCATTCACTTTTCCAGTTTATTGCAGGGGGTTTGAGCAAATTAAAAAGACATAATTATGTCAGTTCTTTTTGCACATAAAATCAACAGCAAAACCCAGGTAATGCAAGGCTTTGTGAGCAAATTGAAAATACAAAACTGACACAATTATGTCTCAAACCCTAAAACTTATCTCCTGCCTTGATCAAAATCGAGTTGCTATACCCATAAATGGCCAATATCTAGTTATCGATATAAATAGTAAATCAGTGTGATACTTACCCACCGCACTCTAATATGATGTTCGGTTGAATACTTATAATATAGATAATGGCTCAATCAGATGCTGTGCTTTTTGTTTGAGCAGCCAGAGCAAGGCAGGGGATACTTTGCTTTAGGTCCCCCTTTCAAAGGGCCGGGCTGATTTATTGTCATCAGAGAAAAACTGTATACCTTGAAATTTCGTACATCCTTCCAAAGTTACTTAACGTAAAATATAGGGTTGTAAATATTCTCTCGCGACAATGAATTAGCCAGGCTTTGGAAAGGGGAGGAAGAGGGGATAAAACAGAGTTTCTAAGGCTCAAAGTTTTTTATAACTAATGATCCGAACATGATAAAATTCTTCACCTTCTTCAGATAGATATATACCACTACGTAAATATGTTAGGACATTCTTTGAAAGCAGTATCTAGATAGTTTATTACTTTCTTAAATTTTTATTTCCTAACCTTAATGGGTAGCGCTATACCAGGGAAAATTTAGTATTAGTTACCTGTAACCAAGGCTTCCAAAATATCTTAAACATCTGGAGAGACAGGAGTAAAATGTATAAAAAAACCACTCCGATCATCTTTATCACCTATTATTTTTGCATACATATAATCCTTTTTTTCTCCTTGAACAGTTTTAGTTCGTAAATGAATCTGGAGGTTACTCATATAATCTATTAGGTAATTAGATTTCACTTCAGCACGATTAGCTGATACTTTGACAAAACTCCCTGACATTAATTTTTCATTCACTTCCTTACCATCGATAATGGCAAACTTAATCGTAACTTCTTCTGATCAAGTCACAAATTTTTCTGATCTTGTAGGTAAAAACAAATTATATTTTCCAGCAATACCTCCAACTTCAGAAATAGTGACAGGGTGAGAAAAGCCTTTAATTTTTACTGATTTTTGCTGCAGTATTTTGACAATTGAACTGACTTCTTTAAGAGTATTTAGTGAAATCAGGATTTGACCTCCCACTGTATAGGATTCAATTCGAGAAGCTAAATTAATATTACTACCAACAACTCCATACTTAGACCTCCGATTACAACCAAGATTACCTACAACTACTTCTCCTGTATTAATACCAATTCCCATCTTAATTTATGGTAAACCTAATTCCTTTAATTTAGCATTTATACCAGGCATTGCCATTTGCATTGCTACAGCACAAACAACTGCTCTTTCTGCATCATCTTCTCTCTGAGTTGGAACCCCAAAAATAACTAAAATTGCATCACCAATAAATTCATTAATAGTACCACCATACTGATTAATTGCCTCTGTCATTCCTGCTAAATTAAATATTCAACATAGCAGAAATTGTTTCTGGTTCTGACCTTTCAGATATGGCGGAAAATCCTCTTAAATCAGACATCAAAATGGTGACTTTCCGCCGTTGACAATCTCTCTTTAATCCATCAGGATTTTCTAATAAATTTGCTACTACTTCATCAGTCAAATAACGACTAAAAACTTCACGAATATATCCAGCAGTTTGAGCAATAAAAACTGTAATGGCGATCATCGAAAACCAAATCCCTAATAATGGAGGTACTATAGGTAGCCACCAACCTCATATAAAAAAATAATAATTAATATAAATTAATCCACCAGTAGCAACAACTAAACCAATAATAGATTTAAAATAAAATTGAAAACATCCTCCAGAATAACGCCATTTCCAACTAATACTTGCCCCTACTCCTGACCAGAAAAAAATCCATAGCCATTCTAAATATTCCGGCCATGATTTAATCAAATTTGTTTCACCAAGAGCAGAACTAATAATCATGCTAGTAATATTGGCATGAATTTCTACCCCTGACATGACTCCAGGAATTCCAATAATTTTACTGCTGTAAGGTGTGAGAAATAAATCATTTCTACTTTCTGCTACTGAATCAATTAAAACAATGCGATCGCGTACTAATTCAGCCGGAAATTTATTACTTAAAACATCAAGCACTGAAACTCTTTCAAATGTATATTCTGGGCTGGGATAATTAAGAATAATTTGAGCTCCTCCGGCACTAGCTTGTACATAACCACCATGATTCATCTCAAAAGGAGTAAATACAGCTTTTTCCAACTGTAAATATTGGGGATTAACTGCTGCCGGTTTAGGTAATATGTTGAGCTTTTCTAAATAAATTTAGGCTAATTTTAATCCAAAACTTTTTACTATTTCTCCCTCTTTATCCGTCAAATATAAAAAGAATCGCCTAATTTTACTATCCACATCCATCAGCACATCATTAGCACCAACTTGATTTAGTTTATCTAAAACTGGTGAGGGGTTAATAGGAGAATCATATTAGTCGCCAACTACCTTTCTAATACCAATTAAATTTGGTGTAGATTCAAATACTTTAACTAATTTTTCAGATCCGGGCTATTCTGGTAAATCTCGATATATATCTAAACCAATTGCCACTGGCTGATGCTTTTTCAAATTTTCTATTAACTGAGCCAGAAGTTCGTCTGATAAAATTGTCTGCTCTAAAGTTTGTATATCGAATTCAGTAAAGCCAACTATCAAAATTCTTTTATCTACAGGTTTTTGAGGACGTAATCTTATTAATTGATCGAATGCTGCTAACTCAAATATTTGCCAACTGCCTGTTAAATGTAGCCCAATTAATAAGATAGCAATACTAGGAGTAGTAACTAATAAGCCACGCCATTTCTAAGCAAGCTCCTTAAATTTTTTTTCCACATAAAAAATATTTTTTTGATTGCTGTATTAGGCTGGGGGCACTACTCTGCTTCAAGTATAGCAATCCTATTTCAGTCGTCATATTTCCCTATGGTTATAATCCAGATGTGATAACTTCAGAGGCTTTTTGTCAATTTTAGTTACCATTAGGATTGCTAGCTCAAGATTTAACTTGCTACTTCAAAGAGGTGAATGAGCTGGTATTTTACCATTATTCCTTCTCCCTTCAATATTGATTAAAGTTCCAATCCGCTCTGAAATTTACCAATTTTGGTTTTTCTTCTTAATTTTGCTTTCTGCCTCCGATTTTATAGACATTTTATATCATCTCTAGCCTAACTAGCTTTCATAAGAGTAGGTTGGGTAGAACGAAGTGACTCCCAACTATAATCATTATCACTCAAGAGTTAATATTTTTAACAAACTGGCGCTCGGTATCGCGCTCTCTCGGAGCAGGGAGCGTCGGGATGAGAGCCTGGGTTATGTTTTCGGATATTTCTAGAAAGAAGAATCTCGCAATCCTTGACAAGCAGAAAGTATTTCGTCACTATCTGTATATACACAGGGGGAGGATATCACCTGAAGTCTAAACCGTGATCAATATATTTCGGTTGAGCCACCTCGCCACATGAAAGAAGAATCTCGCGCTGTCGCTTACGCTCCGCGTCGGGAGTATGTCAAAATTAGTGGCGCAGATTTCGCCTGTCACTGATATGGAAGGTGGCAGGTTTAAATCCCCCACCATATGCTTGATAACTGTTAACTGGTTCAAATATAGGTAGAAATGCATAGTAATGGTGAGGAGTAAAACTTGGTATTCAGCTAAATCTTGATTCCGGCAAATATTCTTGAGTTTTGTGAGAATTGGGTTGTGAAAAAATCATCGCCCCCCAACCTCTACCATTAATACCACCACCCAAATATGTTGGGTTTTCTCTTTCAGAGACGCTCCGCGTTCATGTCGGCGACAGGCTCAACGTTGCTTCAACCCAACTTACAAATATAGATTTTTAGGCGTTGGTTAATTATGGGATGAATTTGTTTGCTTAGGCAACCCTAGTCTGGGAAAATTTCCTAAGTCCTGATTCCTAATTCATCCCCCTACTAAGCAACGCCGATTTTTATGATAGGTAATCAGTTGGACATGATATTACTACTGGATATATTGGATATTGGTATGTATATTTCATCAGCACTGATTTTTGGGCGTTGATAATTTGAAAGATGATTCTATTCTGAGGGTGACACCCCTTACCAACCCAATATATTTCAGTATTTGGAACTATCACAGTGGCATAGCCCAAACGGATTTCATCTCTTGATTTTAGCAACGCCGATTTTTGAGTAAGGTACATTAATTTCTGTCAAATCAAGGCTGGTAAATTATCATATCTACCTCATTAGTAAAAGAAAAGCGATGATAAAATATATAATTAAAATATCGAAGTCAATAGAAAACTGAATAGAGAACAGATATTAAAGTCACTGATTCATCCCATAATGACGTTATTATTTTCACCTTATGGCTCCTTCTGGTGAACCTGAATCTTGTCTTTGACAACAATCTAATACAGGTGCTTGGATAAATTCTTCTTTTCCCTGAGAATTAGCTGAGTCAAATAATTCTTGCCAGTCATTTATTAACTGAGGATGATTTGGATTTAAACTACGAAGTTGTACTATACTTTCTAAAGCATCATACCAAATTCCTTGGGAAGCATAAACAGTTGGTAGACTCAGAGTTCTCGCTTTTTTTAATTTCTCCAGCAGATAGACATTAGGTTGAATACGTTCTATAAAACCCTGACTAAAAGGGTATCCACTCAAGTCCCCTTGGTTAACTGTGCAAAATATTTGCACTCCCCAGATCTACTTTTTTTCCTATTTCCAAAGGAACTGATTTTTCTGCCGGCATTTTAATCCTAATAATTCCTGATTTTTCCGGTAGCTGAAAACAATGATTATCAAGATCATTATAATCTTTATTTGTGATAAAAAACTCGCCTTATTGAGCATTTTTATAGGGGGGAATATAGATAAAAAAGGTAGGATATTCGGATAATGTTAATCCCATTTGATCTTCTGGGCTCAGAAGAGGAAAATTTTCCTCTTGAGACAAAAGACATTCACTACTAGCACTACTACCACCACGAGTTCCTGAAGATTTTGTAGCTTCTGGGGCTCCTCGATATGGAGGTATATATTTTTGATAAATTTTCCAACTACTATTAATATTTTGGAAGTTAGCCATTGCTAAAGCTGGTATTTGTGGCAGACGAAAAATACCCAATAATTTGATCATAGTAATTGAAAAAGTAGCAGTTAATAATAAATACCTCATATAAAATTTATGGTCATTTCCCTATATATTTACTTATTGAAAACTTTTAGTTATACAGAAAATAATTTATTCCTAACTGTCGCTCGCTCCTACTTTTTCCAATGCTGCTCTGAGATTACCTTGGCATTCCAATAAAATCCGATTGCCTTCTTCTTTTTCTAGACCACTCCAGTTGATGAAGAGTGCCAACTTTACCGAATCATCGCTTTGATTTAACAACTCTCCTGCTTCATCCCGACTCAATTCGGTTAAATCCGCAACAATTCGTACAGCTCGATCACGCAACTTTTGATTTTTCACTGCCACATCAACCATACGATTACCGTACACTTTTCCCAGTCTGACCATTACTCCTGTTGATAAAATATTCAAAGCCATTTTTGTTGCTGTTCCCGCCTTGAGACGTGTTGAGCCTGCCAATAACTCTGGGCCAACCAATAGTCGAATATCCACATCTACATCTACACTCAACTGCTCTACAGGTATGCAAGCTATAAAAATTGTTTTTGCTCCTCTTTGGGTTGCTGCTTCTAAAGCACCATGCACAAATGGCGTTGTACCACCAGCAGTAATACCAACTACCACATCCAAATTGGTCACATGACGCAATGCGATCGCCTGACTACCATCTTCCCGCCGATCTTCTAAATCTTCGGAACTACGAACTAAAGCACCTGCACCTCCAGCAATAATTCCTTGTACCAAATCTGAAGGCGTACAAAATGTTGGTGGACATTCAGCCGCATCTAATACTCCTAAACGACCACTTGTGCCAGCGCCTATATAGAATAGTCTGCCACCTTGACGTAGAGCTTGAGTAGTCATGTCTACTGCCTGAGCCAACTGTAAACGGGATGTAGCGATCGCTTCCAAAGTCCGTTGCTCCTCTTGGTTGAACAAGTCCACCAATTCCAAAGAACTTAACTGATCTAAGTTATGACTATTAGGATTAACCTGCTCAGTTAACAAATGACCTCGTTCCTGTAAATCTTTCATGCTTGAGCCTTGACAAATTATTGCAAAAAATATTAAAATCAAACTATATAATAGGGGGTTTAGCATCTTTACCCTCTGTCCAATTTTCTTTTCACAGTCCAGGGAAAAGTATAGTTAAAGCCCTTCATCTGTCTATAGCTGAAACGGAAACTTCAGAATGCTTTAACTGTTAAATCCTATTAAACCTCATAGAAATAGTCAATTTTTCTGACTTTTGACTTACTGCTACAAAATACCTCTTTTTATAAAAGACCCTCCAACTGGCGCTTAATTCTGTCTAATTCAGTTTCCGCTTGTTCAGAGTCTTGGTTTCGCTCTGCGTCTATGTACCAATCAGTCTTTTCTACATTATTATCTGGAGGAATAGCCAAAGCTCCTCCTGGTATAACTTCCCAATCATAATCCACACTTCTACAGAATTCCATAATCTCCTCTTGGTCAAATTCTTCTACTGTAGGAGTAGGAAAATCTTGAGCTTCTAGCAACACACCAAAGCGAGTCGCATCATCCTCTGACTCAAACATCAGTACCTTATTGCGATCAGCAATTTGAATTGTATGGATGCCCTCATTTTCAGTCCGAGCATTAAAAAGTAAGACAAATACTTGCATAAGTTTTCCCCATTTGAACTAACTAATGTTTGATCTATATTAATAGACACAAACAAAAAATATACCTAGATTATAGTAAGTTACCTAAAAACATTAGGGAGGCTGAAAACCCTGCACCTTCTGGTTGGGGATGAAAGCTAATTAATGGCAAGAGGCAAGAGGTAAAAGGTAAAAGGTAAGAGGCAAGAAGGACGGCCTATGGTGGATAATTTTACTTGCCCTGACAAAGGTATATTTGTCAACTCACCCAACGCGAGTGACGGATGGGGCTTGTAAAGATCAGGTGACAAGCGCAAGCATTGTCTACCGCGAGAGATTCGCCCGTGGTACGAACTACCAAGTACTTCCTTAGCTTGGTAAATCTTCAAACCCTATTAC
>JAJEAQ010000102.1 GCA_022822685.1 Trichodesmium sp. jk18x7bins.61 | reverse complement strand
TAATTTCATACACAAGTTAATCAGATTTTCAATACCATAACCACATCAGGAAGTTTCACTAGCTTGTAATTTATTGAAAATTAATAATAATTTCTGTTCTATGGCTTGACTATAACTAAATATTGTGCTAATGATTCTGCTTAGAGATTCTACAATCAGCTTATTTTGTCGTTCTTTAACAGAGCGTTTGCCAGTAGTGATGATTCAAAGAATGACTAATAAATAAATCTAAACGGCCAGTATTTAACTCAGTCACAATTTGTTCAATGAAATACTAGAGAGTGTATTCCATGACTACAGATTCGACTGTATACATACTTGATTTTTTTTGACTAGGGAACGCCAGATTTGAGCCAGATAGTTGGAGCGATCGCACTGCTGTATCTGTACTTTCAAAGGCTGCTACTGCCGGTGGTTTTTCTCAACTGGTGAGGATGACACAGCTAGAGCGGGATGTTTCAGTAATTAACTGGAATAGTTGACTATAGTTTTCATAGCCAGGGCGATAATGATTAGTACATCCAGTTTGTAAAATGGTTTCAACACTATCTAAAATTATTAGACACCGTGAGTTACACAAGTATTCAATGAGTTGACTTAATTCCCCTTGGTGACATTTTTGGTGAGAAACAAATGAGACTACTTGAGAGAGAATTGTTTCTAGGGTGGGGGCATGACGGAGCGATCGCCAAATTATATAGTCAAATTTATCCTGTAGTTGTGCAACTACTTTTGCTGCTGCTGATGAAGGAGTAGAGAAAAATTCTCTACCCCAAAAAAAGTCTAGAAAGCCGGATTTACTCGATTTCCATGCCTTCCATGCTTTGTGCATACTTGATTAATTTTTCTTTTCCCATACTGTATTTTCCAGTCTTTTTGTATTCTATATCTCCTTGACGTTCTGGTAAATGCCCTCTCAATTCTATAGGCCAATAGTATGTTAGTGGTGTTATATAATAATGGTCTTCAGTACGGAAGTGCCTCAGAAAAAGTGAGGGATCTAAATTTCGTGCTTTTGCTGTAAATTCGTTTTTCACATACTCTTCTGTTCTGAATTTAAAATTCTCGGCTCCCATTTTTTGAAGCCATTCTAAAATAGGTACGGGTTTTGCGAAAAGAGATGGATCGATTATATATTGTTTTACTTCTGCGTCGATTTTGACATTGATTACTGGTGCAACATGATATTCCCATACGCTGTTACCAGAAACTTTCAATTTATTATCTTTTTTGGCTACCACAAATGCTTTTTCTGATGCATACCCTTTTTTCGTTAGTAATTTAGCCATTTTATGCGCTCTGGCAGCACAATAATCGAGCATATCATCAAAGGGGATATTAATTTTCCTTCCCTTAGAGTCAGTAATCTTGGCATTTTTTAATTCATCGAATAATTGTGTGGCATTAGATAAAGCCACCTCTTCTGTTTCTGTTTGCTCTTCAACTTTGAGGTCTTCTTTTAATACCCAACCTACTTTTCCATTTTTCTCTCCAGTAGTAACTTCGATTTTTTCCCATTTATCGTCCACATCAGTCTCTCCTTCATCTCTTTTTTTTATTTTTATTCGTGTATTGGCCGGCAACTTATCAGTATCTGATGTCTCTTCTGGCTTCTCTCTGAGCATGACTTCTGCTTTTGTCATCGGAAAGAGTTGTATTACAGAGCTTTCAATTTTACCTTTTTGTTTTTCCCCATCCCTTCGTTTCTGATACAAATTCTGTGCTTCCCCGGTGTGATGCTTTCCTATATTACTTTTCAACTGGACTGAATTAGCCTGTATGCTTTGAGGAGCCTGTTGTGAACTTCCCCATAGTGGCTCAAATATACTTTTGAATTCTGGTATTGACGGTTTTTTCTTAACAGCCAAATTATTCTGTGCTGCTGTTGTATCATTAGTTTGACTTTTAGGCTTTGAAAACTGAATCGGTGCTGTTTTCTTTGGTACTTGTATGTGATAATACATTCAAAAGTCCTATGAGAAATTTACAGTGAATGTACAGTTATTCTAGGTTTTTGTACATGATCAGTATTTTTTTGTTGCGCTTCCCTTACTAATACCAATTCCCAAAAAAACGGACATGAGTATTATTACAACAGACTCAGCCTTTCATATCCCGGAGAGTCTCAAAGTTTAAAATTATTAAGATACATTGCATTTTATTCATATATACTCAAAGAATTAACCACAACACCTCAGTTCGTGATAGTATCCGATTCTATAATTAAATATATAGAAGATTGGGAGAAGACCTTTGACTTTAAGGGTTGCTGTTGTTGGTTCAGGCCCAGCCGGTGCATCTGCTGCTGAAACCCTAGTAAAAGCAGGGATTGAAACTTATTTATTTGAACGCAAACTAGATAATGCTAAACCCTGCGGTGGAGCAATCCCCTTCTGCATGGTAAGTGAATTTGACCTGCCACCAGAAATCATAGATCGCCACGTTAGAAATATGAAAATGATATCTCCCTCAAATGTTGAGGTAGATATCCATATAAGAAAGCAAGATGAATACATAGGTATGTGTCGTCGGGAAGTTTTAGACGGCTTCCTCAGGAACCGGGCAGCCTCTTTAGGGGCTAACCTAATTAATGGCACAGTCTATAAACTTGATCTTCCTACCAATGATAAAGATCCCTATACTATCTATTACTCAGACCACTCAGAAAATAATACTCCAGGTATAGCTAAAACCTTGAAAGTGGATATTGTAATTGGAGCTGATGGGGCTAACTCCCGTGTTGCTAAGGCTATTGCCGCAGGAGATTATAATTATGCGATCGCTTTCCAAGAGCGCATCCGCCTCCCAGAACATTTAATGGGTTACTATGAAGACTTAGCAGAAATGTATGTGGGTGATGATGTTTCCCCTGACTTCTATGCTTGGGTTTTCCCTAAATATGACCATGTTGCTGTTGGTACTGGCACAATCAAAGTTAATCAGGCCAAAATTAAACAATTGCAAGCTGGTATTAGGGCTCGTGCCGCCAAGCGCCTCGAAGGTGGTAAAATTATTAAAGTAGAAGCTCACCCCATTCCTGAGCATCCTCGTCCCCATCGAGTTCGTGGTCGAGTGGCTTTAGTGGGCGATGCTGCCGGTACAGTCACTAAATCTTCTGGTGAGGGGATTTATTTTGCAGCTAAGTCAGCCCGGATGTGTGCAGAAACTATTGTGGAGACTTCTCATAATGGTCTTCACATTCCCACTGAAAAAGATTTGAAGCTTTATTTGCAACGGTGGGATAAGAAGTATGGCATAACTTACAAGGTTTTGGACATTTTACAGAGAGTGTTCTATCGTTCAGATGCTACTCGTGAGGCTTTTGTGGAAATGTGTGCTGATCTGGATGTGCAGAAGTTAACTTTTGATAGCTATTTGTACAAAACTGTTGTGCCAGCTAATCCTTTAGTTCAAATGAAGATTACTGCTAAAACTATTGGCAGCCTGTTTAGGGGTCATGCTTTAGCACCTTAATTGTTAATTATCAATTGTTAAGTGTGTATCCGCGCGTCATAACGCTGGCTCTCATCCCGACGCTCCCCAGGCGGGAGAGTGCTGCTCTTCCCGCTAGGCGTGTTAATTTTGAAGTGGGGAATATAGGCTAGATCATATATAATAGGTAAAAGAATGTGGGGCTGTGGCTCAGATGGATAGAGCAAGCGCCTCCTGAAATATCGGGCACCATGAGAGGAAACTCCGTGAGTGAATGTGGTCAAACTCAAGGAAGCCTAAGTCTGACATCATTAAAGATATGGTAATCTTGAGCCAAGCTTTACCTAGTTACAGGTAAAGAAGGTGCAGAGACTGGTTTTAAGGAGTAAAAAAAATACTTCTAAAACATACGGCCACCACCTAAGGCGATTAGAGCTATGGTGAAGGGATAGTCCAGAGAGTGGGGAAACTCACACAAATCTGAAGCGCTAGGTCGCCGGTTCGAATCCGGCCAGTCCCGTTAAAAATAAAAAATAAAAAATCAACTATCTTAGTAGGAAATCCCGCCAGGAGAATTAAAACTTCTGTATAACTCGTGACGCTTCTATTCGCCTGCCTCATTTGGTCTGAGCTTTCCTAACAAACAGCTCTGCATTTCCGCAGGCTTAGGGGCTTCATCCTCAACTGAAATTTTCAGTGTAGGGCAACTTCCAGATTCATCTAAAGTATTTGTATTGCAAGGGACTCAGCCTATTAATATTTATTTTATAAATCAACTCTTCAGCATGGTTGTCTTACCCCTCGCAATTTCAAGATACTAGCGATCGCTGAATTTATGATTAGATATCACTTCACAGAGAATTCGTATAATAGTTGGTAATGTACCTACACACTCCACATTCCCTTGCCTCATTCGGGAGGAGCTACCCTATCAGTTTACGCTTCTGATGTTTATAAAGAAAGGATTTCCTCTTCAATCTGGCAATGATAATGGGAGAGTATTAATAACGAATCCGGATGGTAAATTATATTTTCTGAATATTTAAATTGAAGGAACAGGAAAAAAATCAGGAGATACTGCTCTCCAGAGTCACCTCTTTACTGTACACAATCAAAAATAAGCAAGGGTTGAAATCTTCCTCTTCTGAAAGCTGGCGACTGTAACAAAAAAGGCAGCTCTCTTGAAGGCACAGGATTACAATAAATTCCTAATTCAATTTAATTGGTGGTCTTTTAATATGAATTGAACCATTTTGAAGAATCCCTGCAACGGCTAAGTCTTTCTGGGAGAAAGTTATACAACATATTTGGTGGTTTATGAAGTACAGTAGCAGCAGTTTATCAAATAGTTTTTGAAGTGCTTAAGTATTACATCAATCAAGTAAAGAATATCCGTTCTGCTGCGTGAACAAATCAGGTTGAATTTTTGGATGCTCAACTACTAACAATGAATGTACCACATTTACATGGAATACGCTGTAAGCTGTACCTCAGTTGCAATTGAACAAGTATATTGATCAGGACTTATGCCTTTGGGGATAGTAAACTCTATATATAGTGTTGTGCAATATTTTAAATTCCTATATAGTGCTTGGGCGTAATTCCTGTTGATTTGACTCGGAGTGCCTACATCTTTTAGCCTTTCACCTTGCCCCCCCTCCTGACTACTAAAGCAGTAGATTTTTGTACCTCACTAATATGAGAAATGCTATATCATGTCCGCTTAATTGCGTATAAAAAAGGGTAGTGTTAAACAAGTAATGACTTTTACTACTTAACCTCCTAACAATAAAAGGGGTGTAATCATCAATATCCTTATATCTTTAGGACTACCGACTTTCAAACTACTGACTACTTATTGAGGTGCGGAATGTAAGTACGAAGCTTTATTTATCGGTATTCAACCGGACATGATCTGATCTACGCTCATTAGCAAAAACAGGTATTGATGATCAAAGAGGTTTCTGCAAAAAGCTGTACCAAAAATCAAACCATATTAACCAGTAAATATCCTGAAAGGTAGTCAATGCAATAGTTGATTTTCTGAAGACATACGGTGTATAAGTGATTGTGTTTGAAAATACTGGGATGGAAAACCAATGGTGGTAAGAAAGGTAGTGCAAAAAGGCCAGATTTTCACTTTTTGTGTCACAGTCGCAACCCCCACTCATTTCACCTTCTTCCTTCTTAATTCTCAGTTCCCCCTTATTTTTAAAGATATGTTGTTTAGGGTAGTTTCCAGTAAAAAATTAAATAAAGAATTGAAGATTTCCCAAATTTTATGGTTTTTACTAGGATTAATAGTAGCTTTTTGGATGAGTTATCAACAATTTGCTGGTCGTGTGGAGTCTCCTCAAGCTTTATTTGTACTTGGTGGAGCAATCGAAAGGGAGATATTTGCTGCTGAATTTGCTCGCGAGCATCCACGTCTAGATATTTGGGTGTCTTCTGGCACTAACCCAGAATATGCTGAATGGTTATTCTCTAATGCTGGTATCTCACAAACTCGCTTACATTTAGACTATGACGCGGTAGATACTGTAACTAATTTTACGACAATGGTGGATAAGTTAAAATCCCAAGGTATTACAAGTGTTTATCTAGTTACTTCTGATGATCATATGCGTCGCGCTAGAGTTATAGGGGAAATTGTTTTAGGTAGTCGAGGCATTAGTTTTCAGCCCCTACCTGTGCTTTCTGGGCGATCGCCGGAGCCCCTCGAAAAAGTAATTAGAGATGCTATGAGAGCGATTTTGTGGTTAACTACTGGTTATACAGGTGCTGGTTTGGTTGTTCAATTCCCTTCTTGACAAGCAATCAGGAATCGGCTCAAAAAATTTGGCAAGTCTAATCTGCTTTGAAGCTTAGGTTGAAATTCCTGCCTTCTTTTGAGTACTTACTTGAGGAGAGTTGAAAGAATAATTAGTGGCGAGTTATATCAAACCCGCCTAATTCAACATAGATGCAATTATCTCATAATCAGGTGATTGTGCGGTTGTTTAAGCAGATTTGACATGATTAACTCTGATCAGATTCTTGTAGCAAAACAAAAGGTTGTACAATCAAAGCATTAAATTTTTGGGTGTTGTGATTATTCCAAATTGACAACTGTTCTGTTGAGGGTTTATAGATAAGTTTTTGGCTAATCCAATCTTGAACATCAGATGTATTGTCAGAAGCGATCGCCACTCCCACATCTAATAAATTCAATGTTTGGTCAATAATTACTACAGCATCACGTTTAACATGAGGTACTAGCC
>JAJEAQ010000714.1 GCA_022822685.1 Trichodesmium sp. jk18x7bins.61 | reverse complement strand
TGTGACTACTGGAGTTGGTTATTGAATTTTTGACCAGACAGTTATTGACAAAAAATATTCAAAAAAAATTGAACTTGTTCGGCGTCAGTATAGTGGCAATGAACATACAGTAATTAATGGAATAGGAGTAGTTAATTGCTGATCTTTTCATCCTCAAATCGAACAGTTTTGGGTTATAGATTATCGTATACATACATCCAGATTCCTCAGATGCAACGACGCTTCGGTAAACTTTTGGCTTCACCAATAGCTAAATTGCCAAAAATCACATGACCAGGCAAATATCGGCGCCCATCACCAATTAAATCTGAGTGACTTTCTTCGGATGCCAACCCCCAATTACTAGAAAGATACTTAAACCATTGCTGGCCGACAAACTCTCTATCTGCGGTGAGGTATGCTACTCGCTCCTTACCCAGTAGCGCGGCTAATTTCTCCATGATATTGAGGCGTTCGTTGGTCTGGGAGTTTCCTTTTTTGGGTAACATCTGCCAAATTAGGGGAATGGCCAGACCCTGATGGGCAATTCCTAACATGAGAATGTTGTATGTATGTTTCCCTAATTGCCACTGAGTTCTGTCTAAACTCAAAACTCATAATTCCTGAAAGTCCATGATGGCAATGACAGCCTCAACCCACTCTCGGGTATTGATCTCAAAGTGACGCAAAAACCTTTGTAGGCGTTTATAGTTAGAACTGACTTGGGTGTTTGATGAAAATGCAGTTTTATTTGCTGCCAGATTGGATATTTCTCGGAATACAGCCATGATAAATAAAGCCAGAAATTTGATTCTAGCTCCATGCCACCGAAAGTGATTTTTTAAAGTTTGTTGTAGTAAACTAATTTCATTCATCTGAGGTTTCATGGACATTATGGTTGCAGTTCTATGAAACCTTTTCTTTTTCTCAAAGTCAAGCTTTTTGTCCTGTACTTAGCCCGCGACTTCCTGTTCGACAGACAGGCGCTCTAGACTAACTGAGCTACACCCTCATCTGCGATCGCTAGCTATCAGCTTTTAGTCATTAGTCACCTAATAGTTTTTTGTAGTATGGTAATATTTAGTTTTCCTGGTTCATAATCCTTGAATAACTAGAATTTAAACCCCGCCCGATCGGGCGAGGTCTTATATAAGTCATCTCTCAAATTCCCTAGAATTATATACTACGTAAATAATACATAGCTGTCAAGGGTTTTGGAGAAAAATTTTTTTGACTTGGTATAGATTAAGTTTTTCTGGAAAATATTACTACATATTGCAGTGCTTCAGTTAGCAGATTTAGTTTTGTATTTATACTAAATCTGCCTATCAAAAGGTAATTTTTATAAATCCTTTGTAGAGATGTTTCATCGAAAGTCTCCACCGTCTTTTTCACGCCTATGTATATTTTGAAATTCTTCTCTATATTATTCAACATTCATTTGTTCTAATTTTTCGGAACATTTCTTGACAGAGAAAGAAATTCTCTAAGCTGAGCAGGGATCTTTTGTCTATCCCCTTTCCCTGCTCCCGATTTAATTGATTGACAACCTTGTTAGCGATCGCCCCTCAGAGATTGTTTGTCAAACTCAGATTAAATTCTGGCGTAGGATGGGCCATTGGGTCAATATTTCCTTGTACTGATCATAATTCTAGTTATCCGCCGTAACCCATCAGAATTAAACACTCTAGCCATCTTAATATTTAGTTGACAAACAGTCTCTCATGTATAAAATATACTACCAACTTCAAATTTTAGAGTTTATAATAGTTCACAACACAAGTTACTGTGGTTAAAAAAAGGTTAAAATGTTAGTCGCTACTCCCGCTTACCTCATCTGGTATTGGAAATTTTAGATGGGCATTTAGCGGAGGATGAAGTTCAAAAATCCCAAATGTCTTTAGGTAAAGATTTAATTATGACTGATAACTACTCCCTGAGCAGAGAAAATTATGAAAATAACTTTGCACCAGATAAACCAGAAGAGGCCTGTGGTGTTTTTGGGATTTATGTCCCAGAAGAAGATGTAACTAAACTCACCTACTTTGGCTTATATGCTTTACAGCATCGTGGTCAAGAATCAGCAGGAATCGCCGGTTTTGAAGGTGATAAAATATATATACACAAAGGAATGGGGCTGGTATCCCAAGTATTTAATGAATCTATATTAGAACAGTTATATGGGAACCTAGCGATTGGCCATACTCGTTATTCCACCACAGGCTCTAGCCGTATTGTCAATGCTCAACCTGCTATTGTTGACACTGACTTAGGTCCTTTAGCTCTGGCGCATAATGGTAATCTAGTTAACACAACAACATTAAGAGAAGAATTAATCAAACGTCAGTGCGATTTTAATAGCACTACAGATTCAGAAATGATTGCACTAGCGATCGCTACAGAAATCAAAATTGGTAAAAGCTGGCTAGAGGCAGCTATTAGTGCTTTTCATTTGTGTCAGGGAGCTTTTAGTCTCACCATCGGTACTCCAGAAGGTCTGATGGGCGTACGTGACCCCCACGGTGTCAGACCTCTTGTTATTGGTACCCTCAACACCAATCCGAAAAGATATGTTCTCGCCTCAGAAACCTGTGCTTTAGATATAATAGGTGCAGAATATCTTCGGGATGTGGAGCCTGGAGAATTAGTTTGGATTACGGAAGAAGGAATGGCTTCTTTCCACTGGAATCAAAAACCACAGAGGAAGCTATGTATTTTTGAAATGGTCTACTTTGCTAGACCTGATAGTATGATGGAAGGTGCTAGTTTATATAGCTACAGACTGAGAATAGGAAACCAATTAGCCAAAGAATCATCAATAGATGCAGACGTAGTAATAGGTGTTCCTGACTCTGGTATTCCAGCAGCCATAGGTTTTTCCCAAGAATCAGGCATTCCTTATGCTGAAGGATTAATCAAAAATCGTTATGTAGGTCGTACATTTATTAACCCCACTCAACACATGAGGGAATCAGGCATCCGCATGAAACTTAATCCTCTCAGAGATGTTTTAGAAGGTAAGCGAGTAATTATGGTTGATGATTCGATTGTGCGCGGTAATACCAGCAAGAAAATTGTTAAAGCTTTACGAGATGCTGGTGCAACAGAGGTACACATGAGAATTTCTTCTCCACCAGTGACTCATCCCTGTTTTTATGGAATTGATACAGATAACCAGAATCAACTCATTGCAGCAACAAAATCAGTTGCAGAAATTGGTGAGCAAATAGGTATTGATTCTCTAGCATATTTAAGTTGGCAAGGGATGTTAACCGCAACTCAGGAAGATCCTAAAACTTTTTGTTCTGCCTGTTTTACTGGTGACTATCCTATTCCTGTCTCAGAACAACTAAAGCGTTCTAAACTGATGCTGGAAAATCCAGTTCAAGTTTAGTTTCATTCCCGGAGTTGCTCCACACTGAAAATTTCAGTGTGGGATGAATGCCTGCAGATTAAAGACCACCAAATTTATAATTTTGGTGGGGTGTAAACCCATTTATACTCCTGACGGAGCCAGCTTGCTACATCCGGCAGTCGCACAGAGTTCAATTCTGAATTATGGCTAGGTACTCCTAATACTAAATCCGGCGCGAGATGGGAGCTTTATTACGATGGCAAGGCATGCATGCAAGAGGCAAGAGGCATGCATGGTTAGAGAGGACGCGGGAAAAAGTACATGGGTAATAACCGGATTTGGTATGAATTCTTTGGTAGTGCATCAGCAAAGTGTGGGATAGGTAAGCAGGTCGTTCCAAGTCCAAGGTGTGATAATGCGTGCGACCCATCACTACCGCGAACGTCAACTCTGCTCTTTGTGCAGCAGTATTTCCCTTCCGACTATGAACCAAAATCCAATTGAAATAGCTCACGACTAGCCTGACGGAGACCTCTGTCTGCTCCCAGATTTTACCAAATTTATTCTGTCGCCGATGCCCGAGACCAGTCTGCTGCCTAACAATTCCATTAGTTCTCTCCAACTGCTGTGTCTGGTCTTTCCTTATAATGTGGTTGACTTCAGGAGGCACCCACTCGCTCATACCCACCCCAATCATCAGTATGCCATTGCTTACAGTCAGTTCTACCTTCGGTGCTAACTATCAGTTCCTCAATGAAATCGTCAGTATGTTTCCCTACTCTCGCTGTCAGAATCAACCCACTTGATGATGCTTGAGTTATGCCAATCCAACAATCGCCTTCTGTCAATTCCTGACACTGGCAGTGTCTCTGTTTTTTTGGACGAATGACCAAAACTCATCACTACTGATTTGTGAGGTTTTGATATTTTATACACTAGCATTATGGAGCATTTGTCCTTTCAAAGAAGCAGCTCGTACTAAGCTGACTACTGTATTATAAGCCAGATTTGCCGTACGACTAACTCCTCTCAAACTACTTCCCTCGGCATGAGACTGTAGAACCGTGCGGATTGTTTCTGGGTAGTGATCAATATGTAATGATGGGGGAGTAAAAGTCACTGTTGATCACCATCTATGCCTACCTGTCCAAAGTATGCATCTTCAAAAACAGTTAAAAATGGCCATATTCAGAACGGGAAGCAGAGGTTTTTGTGCCATGAATGTGGACGACAATTTGTGGAAAAACCAGCCCAGAAGCTCATCTCGCAAGCTACCCGTGATTTGATTGACCGATTGTTATTAGAACGAATTTCAATGGCTGGAATTGCTCGTGCAGTCCAAGTTTCGGAGCAATGGCTACAAACCTATGTCAATGATAAATATGCACAAGTACCTCGAAAGGTACAGGTGAAGCCCAAAAAAAAGGGGAAGCTCACAATTCAATCTTCAAACCCCGCCGGGGCGGGCGAGGTTTCGATCTGTGGTCATTCGTGGACAACAAAGGTAACAAGCAGTGGGTCTGGTTAGCCTTGGATGCAGAGGTCCGTGAGATTGTTGGTGTTTATATGGGC
>JAJEAQ010000591.1 GCA_022822685.1 Trichodesmium sp. jk18x7bins.61 | reverse complement strand
CGGGCTAGAAGGCATGTTAGTCCCCGAGTAGAAGTTCCAGAAGCCATGGAAATCATGTTTATGCCACCGTACTATGGAGAAATGCAACCAGCAGCAGGTTTGTGGCCTCTGACTCCAGAAGGGGTAGGGAAGAAATGTGGGCATTGACACAATTGGAGTCGGTTCTATTTCAGGGCTGTGGCGCCTGGCTGAATCACTGTGAGCTTCCAAGTGGGTTAACCTATTTCCACTGGTGGCCTGAGAGTTCAGAGTGTGTGCAATTGACAGGATTTGATATTATTGTCTACCTCTTTGTGTATGCAGGGCTGTTGCCTCCAGGGGGTGATAATACAATACTTCTTATTTGTCAAGAGGTGCGGAGGTGTCCGAAGGCGTGATCTTTCCATCCTGACGCTCCCCTATGGATAGAGGGGGAGACTTCCCAGCAGGCAAGTTAAAATCCTGTATAATTGATGGCGAGAATCGGTAATATATAAATATTATCTTTCTGATTCTAAAAGAGAATTATTTAATTGTGTGAGGTAATTCCATGTACAAAGTACTAAAAATCAGAGAAATCCTCGCTGGCACTTTAGCAACAATGGCCAGTATAACTCTAATTTCAATGGGGACGATACAGAATTCCTGGGCTGAAGAATCTAATAGTCAATCTTTGCAGGGACTCCATGAGCTGCGCGATCGCATAGTTGCTAAATTAGAATCTCTGCCTACCCCCCGAAAATCACTATTCTCTTCTCAGAAGCATGAAACCACATTAAAAAAAGAGCAAAACTTACTCAAACAGTTGCAAGAAGTAGAGGTTCAAATATTAATAGAACAACGGGCTAATGATAACTGGCGACAAGCATTAACCCTAGGTGGTAAAGCTGCGGAAGTAGGAGTCTCAGCCAATCCAAATGTCAAAACTAGGGAAACAGAAAAATATCTCTGGCAACAAGCTATCTCGAATCTAGAAGCTATACCTTCGGACTCATTTTTAGGGGAAAAAACTACTAAAAAACTCAAAGAATATAAGCGCAACCTCTATGACTCCTCCTATCAATTAAACATAACTAAATCCAACTTTTTAGAAAGAATTCGTAAAGACAGTGGTTTATCTAGCAAAGCAATGATCTCTGTTTGTAACCTACGCAGAGAATGTTTGGACTTAAATGGCAATCAACCTCCAGCCAGCCCTGCTAGTTTAATTAAAGTACCCATTGCTGTTGCACTAATGCAGAAAGTCGCTACAGAAAATCTAAGTTTAGATACTCCGGTTTATGTCAGTAGAGGCAACTTTACTGAAGATGCTTCAGAAATAAGAGCTAGAAAGCGCTATCCCCTGAAAATTCTAGTTGGGCAAATGATTGACTATAGTAGTAATATCGCCACAAACCAACTTATTGATTATTTAGGACAACCTTATATTAATAAAATTCTTAAAGATGATGGCTACAAAGTGATTCGCGTCAATTACAAACTAATGGGGAACCGGATCATGCCTAAAAATCCTGGTAAAGGTCGCAATCGCTTGACTAGCAATGAACTGACAGAGATGATGCTCTCTATATATAATTATGAGTATCCCAATTCTGATGTCTTAATAGAAGCATTAGCTCGTCAGAAGGATCGTTTATTGGGATATGCTGCTTTAAAAGATTTGGAAGCAGCTAAGTGGCTGGGTGAAAAGACAGGAGAAAACTCTCGCTCTCTTGGTACTACTTTGGGATTGAGTATTAATGGAGAAGTCTATGTGATGACTGTAATTGATAATCGTGGCGGGCGCGATCCTCAAATTCGTGCTTGTATTAATCAGTTGGCACAGTATCTGATTGATAATGATGGTTTGCTCTAGAGCGATTTGAGTCTCCTTTTGCTCTCCGGAGACTAATATAATTAAAGTCAACACTCCCTATCGAGAGCCGTTGCTCTCCCAAATCGTACGTGAGACTGTCGGGTAAGAGAGCATACGTCGCCATATATCCCTCCCCTAAAAATCGTACTTGATACTCTTCCCATCATACGGCTCAAGCCTCTGCCGTCACAGTACGTTGACCACTATATACCATCCTATGACCATTGTGAAGATATTCCTCACAGATTGGGCATTTCCATTGTTGATTTTGGGCAATTTGCTCATACTTTGACCCTTGCTCCCAAATGGTTCTGCCAGATTTTGTGGCTCTTTTCGTCCAATACTCTGTTGAATTGGAGTCATCTGGAGATGCTGTTCCTTTTACTTTTATATGGCGTTCAATAGGAATTTTGGCTATGTTATACCATTTTCAGAAAAGACCGTTACAGTGAAATAGATCTAAAGCTACTAATTGAAAGCAGTTAAATGAGATGAGAACAAAAATTGAAATATGAGAAACGGAATCAGAATTAAAAAGACTGTTGTCCCTAGAAACAGATGGCCGGATTCAAGAAAAATTACAAGCACTTTACTGGTTAAAAGGGAAAAAGCTATATACCATTGTACAGGTAGCAGACTTTCTAGGTTGTCATCGAGTCACAGTACAACGTTGGTGAGGTGAATATCGTCAACAGGGAATAGAAGGAGGTAGTGGTGCATTGTAATTATTTTGGTAACGGTACAGTCAGGGGTTTAGGCTCAATTCACCATTGCTATACAGGACTACCAGTACCACTAATAATATCATCAGGAATTACGCCCAAGCAATATATATAGTAGTAATATTGGGGATATTGACCATTTTTACGCTATATATAGAATTAATCCTTAAGTCCTGCTCTTGTTGAGTTGAATACTTATAAATAAATAATGGCGAAATCAGATGCTGTGCTTCTTGTTCCCTGCAGGAGATCGGGATATGCTTTGCTTTATACCGTTTCTCCTCAAGAGTGCTACTAACTAGCTCTTTTACCCCCTTTCCAAGGAAGGCTAGAGGGAATATCATTAGATGCAACTTCACAAAGAATTGGTATAATACCAATTGGCTCAATTACTGCAATGGTAAAGCTACTCTGGAAGATACTTGTAGCTATTCATTCATAGCATTCTTTTTTCGGTAGTTCCATAGATGTGGTGATAAGTTAATATAAATCATTATCTTGAAGTGCTGAATATAGGTTTGAGCATTTTGTCACTGATAGGTGATTTGAACTGCGCTGCACTAGCAATCGCCAGATTTACTGAATGTTGCTAATTTCCAAACATTTATCCAAAATGTTGGCAACAAATCCCGATTCTCTGTTCTAATATAATCTCCGCTTAATTAGTGATAAAAAACTTTCTCCTCCTGATACCTTCTTTTTTCCCTCCACGCCTTCTGCTTCCAAATTCCTTTTTCCTTCTTCCGCGCCGACTCCCAATTTTATTATACTTAATCATCCGGACATGATATAATGCCCTAGTGAAAGGTAATTTGTTCGCGGTAGCGATGCGGATCATGATCGCGTTTCATGTGCGTAGCAAAGTCGAACAGATTTCTATAGGTGGTGAGTTGCATTATATGACTCAGGAAACCTATTAACTAAAATAGATAGACCCCCAAGGCTTAATACTGCATATAACGTACTCGCCTCAGTTCTGAATGTCATAGCACTATTACAGGGAATGTCTCTACAAAAACTGTGATATTGACATACTCACTCCGTGGCGCTGACGCGACAGGCTCAAAGATGTAGTTTTGATATCTGGCCCTTGAGAATTCGCCTAGCTAGGCGAGTGTTCTCTATTTGACAATCTGTTTTGAAATTAAGATCACCTATGTTCAGACTTTCTAAAGAATTCAGCCACTTCCACATT
>JAJEAQ010000491.1 GCA_022822685.1 Trichodesmium sp. jk18x7bins.61 | reverse complement strand
TGTTTATGGGGTTGGAGTTTGTGTTTGTGTGTTGGTTGTTTGGTTGTTTGGGGTGGGTTCTACGATCATGTCTGTTAAGTACTTGATGTGTATCTGGGGCTGTGATTCTGAGGCGATTTGATTGGGAGGGGGCTTGTTTTTGGGCTGGGCGAGTTAAAAGGGTGCCGATTGGACACCCTTTTGCTAACTATGCCCCACCGCGCAACTTATCCAACACACTGCAGTCTTGCAATGTTGAGGTATCCCCCGCAATTTCCTGATCAGCAGCCAGAGAACGCAACAACCGTCGCATAATCTTGCCAGAACGAGTCTTGGGTAAATCCTCTGTAAAGCGAATTTCACCAGGACGGGCGATCGCGCCAATCTCTTGTACCACGTGCTGCTTCAACTCCTTCTCCAAAGCCTCATTTGCTTCTCGAGCCCCTTCCAAAGTCACAAAAGCGACAATATCCTCACCCTTAACCTCATCAGGTTTTCCTACAACTGCAGCCTCAGCAACAGCAGGATGAGACACTAACGCCGACTCAAGTTCCATTGTCCCCAGACGATGACCAGCCACATTAATCACATCATCAACGCGGCCCATTACCCAAAAATAACCATCTTCATCTTTATGGGCCCCATCACCAGCAAAATAAATATACTCTCCACTCTTCGGGCGCAGATATTCCCAATAAGTACGACGGAAGCGATCATCATCACCATACACAGTCCGCATCATTCCCGGCCAAGGATGCTTAATCACCAAATAACCCCCACTACTACCATCTACAGGCTCTCCTTCCTGATTAACAATATCAGCAATGATTCCAGGGAAAGGCAAAGTCGCGGAACCAGGCTTAGTGGAAGTTGCACCAGGTATAGATGTAATCATAAACCCACCGGTTTCAGTTTGCCACCAAGTATCAACTATGGGACAACGAGCGCCACCAATAACATGATGATACCACATCCAAGCTTCCGGGTTAATTGGTTCTCCCACCGTTCCTAATAAACGCAGAGAAGTTAAGTTTCTAGAATTAGGGTGATGTTCTCCCATTTTCATCAATGCTCGAATCGCAGTGGGAGCAGTGTAGAAAATATTAACGCCATATTTTTCCACTACATCCCAGAAGCAACCTGGATTAGAAGCTCTTGGTGCCCCTTCATACATCAAACTCGTAGCACCGTTAGATAGAGGACCATAGACAATATAACTATGACCTGTAATCCAACCGACATCAGCAGTACACCAATACACATCTGTCTCTTGTAGGTCAAATGCCCATTTGTTAGTAACGTGGGAGTAGAGGTTATAACCACCTGTAGTGTGTACGACGCCCTTAGGTTTACCTGTAGTGCCACTTGTATACAGAATGAATAACATATCTTCACTATCCATTGGTTCAGCTGGACATTCTCCAGAAGTACCTTGTTGCAGATCGTGCCACCAATGGTCTCGCCCAGACTCCATGTGAATCTTTTGGGCAGTGCGTTTCACAACTAGCACGTTTTCAACAGTAGGGGCACCTGCGGTTAGTGCTTTGTCTACTTGCTCTTTCAGGGGAACAATTGCATCTTTGCGCCAACCACCATCAGCGGTGACCACTAATTTAGCCTGAGCATCAACCAGACGGTCTTTGATGGCTTCGGCACTGAATCCGCCAAAGACAACAGTATGGGGAGCGCCTATTCTGGCACAGGCCAACATCGCGATCGCTGCTTCGGGAATCATCGGCATATAGATACCAATGCGATCGCCTCTTTTGACACCTAATTGCTTGAATACATTGGCCATCTGGCAGACTTCCCGATGTAGTTGAGCATAAGTGAGAGTCCGAGAGTCACCAGGTTCCCCTTCCCAAATCAGGGCTGCTTTGTTACGTCGCCTGGTTGTGAGGTGACGGTCTAAGCAGTTATAAGAAATGTTAATTTTACCATTCACAAACCACTTAGCAAAGGGCGGTTGCCAGTCGAGTACTTTGTCCCATTTTTGGAACCAGTGTAACTCCTGTTCGGCTAATTCTGCCCAAAATCCTTCTGGATCTTTCCTAGCTTTTTCGTAGAGTTGTTTGTATTCATCTATGCTTTTAATATGAGCTTTTTGGGCAAATTCTGTGGATGGGGGGAAAAGTCGTTTTTCTTGCAGGATTGATTCAATCGTTGGTTGTGACATTTCTGTATTTGTAATTACTACTAATAATTATTGTGGGCTTAAAATGAACATAATAATCTTTATTTTTTTTAAGCCATCTGAAAATTTACACTCGTTACCACTTAACAAAAAATTAGTCAACAAATGAAACAAATGTAAAAAATTGTTGAGCGGTTGAACTTCCAGGGAGAAGGAGACCAAATTTCTTGATTCACTTCTTTGGGAGTGAGACCGAAAGGGAGCAAGGGTTGACATTCCAAAGTAAATGTTCCTCTTCCTGCTATAAAAAAGTCTTTGTTTGTAGTTATTAGCGTCTATCCAACTCAAAAAACTCTATAGTTAACAGGACTTACGCAAAAGCACTATATATAGTAAGTTATAACTATACTACAACACTAGGTATGGCATTCACAACCGAAATAATGGGTAATTTATTTTAAACCCCGCCCGCGAGGGCGAGGTCTTAATTAAGTAGGTGTGCAAAATTAATTCAACATTTACTTATAATTAGACAGGAGTCTAGCCTAATAAAAAAACTATATAACTGTGTTGTCTATCTTGGAAACGCTACAATATGAAGTTATAGTATAAAGCGTTGTCAATGCCCCACCCTGTAGAGGGATGGGGCTTGTAAAGATAGGGTGACTTTGCGGTTGCATTTGTCTACCCCCAGATATTCTGCATGGTACGAACTGCCAAGTATTTCATGCTTCTTGGTCTATCTTCAAACCCTATTACGGTGCTCTTAGAAAGAACATCTTTGCAGAATTGGTGGCAGCGTGGACTAAGAACTTTACACATCGGATTATCTCGATGATTCGTGTTTTAGGGTAGATTAGACGCCAGCAATTCCTCCCTACCATGTAGACGGGTAGGGAATCGGAGCGGGGGTGTTGATAAATTCTCAGATTGGGTCTGATGTAGGAGGATGATTGCAAGCAAGAGAAATCGAGCCTAAGCTAAAACAACTTAGCCGTCTTGCCTGGTCAACTGAGCCTGCGTTAGCCCAGAGGTTAGATCAAGTCAGGCACTGGATTAAGGATATTAAACCAGGCTTGCTAACACAAAAAGGTGTATTAGTAGGATTTTTGTTAGAATTAATTAAGGATGGAGAGTTTTGGTTAGAATTACAATCTTTAACAAATGAAGAAAGGCAAGTATTTTTGAAGCATCTTCCAACTCCAGTTAGATACTGGTATGAATATCTTTTTCCAAAATGGTTGAATGAAAATGATCATAAATTTTATATATGGAAACAAAAATTAAGAACTAGAGAGTTTAGTCAAGAAGATGCCGAATTAATAGAGTCTATCGCTCATCAGATTCAAAGTAGAAATGGTTGTGTTGTGCATCGTTATATTGCTGATTTGTCTATGGCAACAGATGTAATTGTGAGTAGTAACACAGGCCCCCCTCTATGTGTTCAACTCACTACTATGTCTGGCGAGCTTTGTAATCATAAGTATAAGGAATGGAAAAATACATTGCAACAATGGAAAATTAGACGCGGTATTTTTGTTAGTTACAATCCAGGATTGGATAGGTCTGTTATTCAATTAGTCAATCTTGTTCTGCATAATAGTAAACATTTAAAGGAGGCAAAATATATTAAATTTTGCTTTAGATAGGAATGTGAATGACCCCACTACGGCTAACGGTGAGGTTTGTGAAGATAAGTTCATAGGTGCCAGTATAGTTTCACAGTTGTTGGTGGAGGTATAGAATTAGACGCCCACAATTGGGAATCTGGTAGGGAATCTTTGCGGGGGCAGTTGAACGATTCCTATTGCATCTTAAATTTGTGAATCAAACTATATATTTTAATAGTAAGCGGGATACATGGTAACAACTAGCAAAACTCTGTCAAATAAAGAACGTTTAGAAAAAGTTTGGCAAGCTTTCCAAGCTGCCCAAAAATTACAAGAAGACCGACTAGCTTGGGGAATTAGTCATGTCGATTTATATGTGGAAAATGTTAATGGAGATTGGCTGGAAAACTGGGGTGAAGAAGATGAAGAAGAATTAGATGAAAGGTTACTGATTAATTGACGAGCTGAAAAAAATTGGCGCTGCATCATTATAGGATGATCAGGATAGGAGAAGAGCAGGGAGAAAATTTTGAAATTAGAAATGATCACCCATTGTTCTACAGTTTATTTATGACGGTAGTATAAGCGATCGCCTTTATATCTGACTCAGTGATACGAAGAGCGATCGCTGATATTTTGAAACAGTGTTTAGTCAATTTATGTTTAAAATCTATATGAAGATAGCTTTAGGAAAAAATAGGTTGTAGTTAAGATTCAGTACTTTCTTGATTTTTTCCTGGCTCTACAAGATCTATTTTTTTAGATCAATTCTTTTCATAATTTATTTTTTTGTACCTATTTTTATACCAATCAATAAATAAGTTTTCATTTCACCCTTAGCTATTGAATACTTATAAATATTAGCGAAAGGATTCAGCGAACAGGAGAGCATAGGTTAAAGGAATATCTGGGAAAAATTAGAGAATCTATTCGGTCTTTTTCATCTAATTCAATTTAAACTTAATTAGTCATTTGCGATCGCATATTCACAATAAATCCAAAATATTTACTCTTTGTTTCAGATTTTTATATACTACATTTTATAGTACGGAGTCTTGATAACAAATTATAACACAAATCAATCAAAAGGGAAATAAAAGCAGATAAACATTTATTTATAGGGAGGAAGGACTTTCCATCTGACCCTGAGTCAGGAGTGGAGAAACAAATTTTCTCTGACAAACCCCCTATTGTTTTTCTATTTTACTAACTCGGATCGCTACAAAACTTTCATAGTGCATGAAAAACATAACTATTTATTTTCCAGCAATGGTAGCAGCGAAAATATGAATAGCAAAAGCAAGAAAATCAGTATCAAACGATGCAAAATATCAATTAAAACTTTGCCATACTGAATTATAGTATTTCTAAAGGAACTGTAATTGCTGAAGAGAATTTAAAGAAAACTGTAAACATTTTTTTCTGCCAACCTAAATCAATTTCAATTATTTAAATAGAATTATCCCCCTGAGCAAGTGGTTATTTTGCAGGGGATAGTTCAGCTATTTGTCTGTGAAAAATATAGGCAAACTATTCAGAATAAACAGTATCATGCTTATAAAGTAATACGGTACACTTAAGGATAAATGTTTGGTTTTCTCTTTCAGAGACGCTCCGCGTTCAGGTCGGCGACCTGCTCAACGTTTCTCAACCAAACCTACACAATCTAAGGTTTTTAGCTGCTAACAGCAACTGTATTGGCTTATAAAGTTATTAATTAATTCTAGGAGTAATTCGGATAAAAATGAAAAAGAAAGGATTGAAACTAAGAAAGATTGACAATAACAAAAGTAACTTCTTTGGTTTAAGCCGTTGATTAAAATCCGTAGCCATAGGTATAATTCCGGCAGTTTTAACTGCTTTACCAGTGAACGCAGCGAAGCAGATTTCTCTAGGTCACGAAGATATCAATATTGTAGTTTCTGTTTCAGCATTAGAAAATTATTTGGAAAATGGAGAGAGCAACTATGAACTAGCTAGCTATATGCTCCTATTAGAAGGTGAACAAGAAGGTCAATATCGAGAATAGCTACAAAATACCTACAACTTTCAACCTCAGATAGTTGCTCAATTTATCAACTCACCCATGGGAGAATTATTTCTCAAAAATTTAGGGCAAGTACTTAAAACTCAATCAACTTCTGATATATCATCCACTGTTGAAAATGGCTCTGAAGCAATTAGAGTAGCTGTGTTAAAGGCTGCTAATGATTCCGAAGGCTTTAGCATCATTTTATTCGTCATTTTCCTAGTGATATTATGTGGCTTGATACTAGGGAAATTTTAGCTGTAACTGAAAAATTTGCTGCTGTACAAAAAGAGACAAAAGCCTTTGTCAAAACTGTAGCTAAACTCACATCAACAGCAGCTTACAGAGAAGAAAAAGTAAATTTCTCTGAATTGTCAGATATTAGAAAAAAGGGAGAATATAGTTTTTATCAGCGGACAATCATGTTGCAAGATGCCCAGCGCGATCGCGACTTATCTGTCAAGTTTTATTACCCATTACTCCCTACAAAAGAAACATCAATTCCTGTAGTTGTAATTTCCCATGGTTTAGGTTCCAATGGGGTTAACTTTGAAAGTTTAGCTCAACATTTAGCTTCTTATGGATTTGCTGTTGCTCTACCCCAACATCCAGGCAGTAACTACGAATATATCCAGAAATTTTTAGCAGCTCAAACAAAAGATATGTTCTTGGGCAATGAGTTTATCGATCGCCCTTTGGATATTTCTCTCTTATTGACATACTCACTCCGTGGCGCTGACGCGACAACGCGGGATTCTTCTTTCAGGGAGCCGACAGGCTCAAAGATGTAGTTTTGATATCTGGCCCTTGAGAATTCGCCTAGCTAGGCGAGTGTTCTCTATTTGACAATCTGTTTTGAAATTAAGATCACCTATGTTCAGACTTTCTAAAGAATTCAGCCACTTCCACATT
>JAJEAQ010000800.1 GCA_022822685.1 Trichodesmium sp. jk18x7bins.61 | reverse complement strand
ATTGCTAAATAAATAAATTATTGATATTCTAATTAAAGTTGTAGTTGAAAATAAAAACTCTATGAAAGCAGTCACTATTAATCGCTATGGTTCTATTGATGTTTTGGAATATTCAGACATTGAAACACCTCAAATTACTCCCAGTCAATTATTAGTAAAAATTCATGCTACAAGTATCAATCCAGTTGATTGGAAAATCAGGCAAGGACAACTACAATTATTATCAGGTTTTAACTTCCCCATTATTTTAGGTTCTGACTTATCTGGAGTTGTGCTAGAAGTGGGAGAAGAAGCAGAAAACTTTGAACCTGGAGATGAGGTTTACACATTTCTCAATCCATTGGTAGGGGGGGCTTATGCTGAATATGCTGCTGTACCTGCAAATACTGCTGCATTGAAGCCTAAAAATATGACCCACTCCCAAGCGGCAGCAGTGCCAGTGGCTGGTTTGACCGCTTTTCAAGCATTACTAGATTTAGGTCAAATTAGACCAGGGCAAAAAGTATTAATTAATGGTGCTTCTGGTGGTGTTGGGACCTTTGCAATACAAATTGCCAAAGCAATGAAAGCAGAGGTAGTTGGTGTTTGTAGTAGTAATAATATTACCCTAGTAGAAAGTTTGGGGGCAAGCAGTGTTATTGACTACAATCAAGTTGATTTTACCAAAGAATCACAACAGTATGATATTATCTTTGATGCTGTTGCTAAAAAAACTTTTTCTAGTTGTGAAAATTTGCTCAAGCAAAATGGTATTTATATCTCAACTCTGCCAACTGTAGACAATTTTGCTCCTACTTTTTTAACCTTATTTGTACCTGGTAAAAAATCTAAATTAATTGTCGCTCAACCAAATCCTCGTGATTTAATTGCTATGGGAGAATTGATTAGAGATCGATTAGTTAAATCAGTTATTGACCGTACATATAAATTAGAAGAAATAGGAGCAGCTCATGCTTATAGTGAAATGGGTCATGTAGCTGGGAAAATAGTCATTACTAACGAAGAAACAGGTTTTGTTGACTAAAAAAAACCACTAGCAGAGAGTCGAGTATTAATATTTTGATTGAAAATATTTCTAGAAAATGATAAACAGTCTCTAAAAAACCCTGATTCTGACTAAAGAATGGCATGGTAGTCTCAATTTAATCTATGGCAAACGAAACAATACTACTCAAATTCTGTCGAGTCAAAATCAAGCACCATTAAAAATACAAAGACCTTTTTATTCAGAAGGCAGCGAAGTTTGTCATAGCATAATTTTGCATACCGCTGGTGGTATTGTTGGCAGCGATCGCCTTTCAATGAATATCACATTACAACCCACTAGCCATACTTTAATTACTGCTGCTGCTGCTAGTAAAATTTATCGTAGTAATGGTCAAATTGCTAAACAAAATATTAGTCTTAAAGTTGATAATCAGGCTTGTTTAGAATGGTTTACCCAACCAACAATACTATTTAATGGTGCAGAATATCAGCAAGATTTAAAAGTAGAATTATCACCAGAAGCAATTTGGATAAGTTTGGAAATTGTTAGATTTGGTAGAAGTGCCAGATGAGAGAAATTTTTCCAATGAAATTGGCGTTCATATACAGAAGTTAGGCAACAAAATTATCCACTGTGGATCGACAGACAATGGTTAAAAGGTGGGTCATAAATGATTAATAGTCTTTTAGGTTTAACTGGTAATTCAGTAGTGGGAAGTTTTGTTTTTATTGGGCAACCTGTGACAGAAGAAATAGTTACAAATGCTCGCAACTTGTGGAAGAATTTAGACTCTAATATATCTGGTGAAACAGGTGTAATTCGTATTGAAAAAGGGATGATTTGTCGATGTCGTGGGGAATCAACAATCAGTGTAAAAAATTGGTTTCAGTCAGTTTGGCATTTTCTCCGTCTTTTTGATTTAGAAAGACCTAGTTGCTCGCCACGAGTTTGGTATTAATTAAGAAGTTAAAGAGGAAATAAGAAAGGCTGATGTTGAAACAAATAACTTTGGAAAACTGGAAAAGTTTCCGTCATGGGAAGTTATATCTTGACCCTTTAACAGTTTTAATTGGTACTAATGCTAGTGGCAAATCTAATGTTGTTGATGCTTTGGATTTTTTGAATAGTATGATGCAAGGTGTTTCAATAGAAACAGCATTAGTAGGCGATCGCTACAGTTCAGGTATTAGAGGTTGGATGGAATGGGCGGCTAGAAAACCAGAAACAAAATTTAATTTTCCAGTATTAGTAGATAGCCCAGATATAGTCTGGGATTGTCTTTAAAAATTATTGTATAAACTACACCCACTGCACAGATATTAGATCATCTTTAACTTTGATTGATACTAATAATTTATCTAGCGGTAATTCATTTGATAGACCAAGTTTTATTTCAAAAATTAAATATAGCTTTGAGCAAAAAGCTGTAATCATTGATTATTTAGAAGCAGAACCAGAATTGATAAATAGATTTTATCTTAATACTCATTCTCATTAAAATCACCAGGAAAGAATTCCATTCTATGGATTTGATAGTTCTGATGAATCTATTCCAAAAAAAGTGCTGATTATCGATACATCGATTCTCTGTGTGTTTTTGGGTTACCAGGAAAAGAAACTTGTGGTTCTTCAAATGATAAGTGGGATCGAATGAAAGTAGATGAATTTTTTAAAAAAGAAGCAGTGGCAGAGACAACATTTGTTTTACCTTTAGCAACAATTATTGAAACAGGTAATCATACCAAATCCGGTTATGAAAGCGTAGCTCCTCCCGAATGAGGCAAATGTACATTTTCCAAATGATCTATAACCATGCTTGCCTCTTGCCTCTTACCTCTTGCCTTTCCCTCCTAATAACGCTCCTATCGTGCGCCGGATTTAGTATCATATTGCTCAAGCAGCAACTAAACGTTATGAAATAGCTAAAAAATTAGCAGATATTATGAAAAAAAACAGCAGATAATCAAACTCCTTGGGCAGCATTTGTAGAACAGTCTGTTTTATGGGAGACATAAAATTTGAAGCAGTTATACCATGCGTGAAAAAAGAATGTTACAAATGAGTGTCTGGAAGTCTATCCCAGTGCAGGTTTTGTTATAGCAGTGATTCTCCAAATTGGTATTAGCTCATGAATTTCCGAATTTTGCTACTCAAGGACTTGCATTGGGAAATACTACTATTAAAAGAGTTGCTGAATACTATAGCAAGTTAGGATACCAAGTAGAAATTATCACAGGGGATAAAGCTTTAAAATCATATCAACCCTCACAACCTCCACTGACTCCTAGGCGCAGAAAACCAGAAAATAAAAGGCATGATTGACATTTTTTTTGAGATTAACTAGATTTAATTTATACTTATAAACCTGATAAAATTTTTGGAGATAGCTATAAACAAAAGACTATGCAATTAACACCCCAGGAAAAAGATAAACTGTTACTTTTTACTGCTGCATTATTAGCAGAACGCCGCAAGGGAAAAGGCTTAAAGTTAAATTACCCTGAAGCAGTTGCTTATATTTCCACAGGCAGCTATTTTAGAAGGGGCTAGAGAAGGTCAAACTGTTGCTGATTTAATGAGTTTTGGTACAACATTATTAACCCCTGATGATGTGATGGAAGGTATCCTGGAAATGCTGCAAGAAGTTCAAGTAGAAGCGACTTTTCCTGATGGTACAAAATTAGTCACTGTCCATAATCCTATTCGTTAAGTGATAGAAATTAATTACTCTTACAGGAGAGGGTTAAGTAAAAAAGTTTCGATTACTGATTTAGGTTTTGGGAAGACAGGATGAAGTACGTGGAACCTTTAATTTGGCACCGCTTTTAATGTTTGCGACAACAAAAAACCTACCTTATAGAGTAGAGCTAGGGGGAATATTCAGAGCAGCAGGAAAAATTTTATTGTCAAAATATTTAATCAGAGAACAATTATGATTCCAGGTGAAATTATTATTTCCGAGGGAGAAATTGAATTGACATACTCACTCCGTGGCGCTGACGCGACAAC
Organism: Trichodesmium sp. jk18x7bins.61; assembly: GCA_022822685.1. GTDB lineage: Bacteria > Cyanobacteriota > Cyanobacteriia > Cyanobacteriales > Microcoleaceae > JAJEAQ01. Next base: position 242 of record JAJEAQ010000800.1, on the reverse strand, counting down.
GCGGGATTCTTCTTTGAGCCTGTCGGCTCCCTGTTTCGTGGCGACCTGAACATGTGGCGAGGTGGCTCAACCGACAATAAGACCTCGCCCGCCCCGGCGGGGTTTTGAGCGATCGCGGTATGAGCTGAGGTGATATTTAAACCCTGTGTGGATAACAAACCTATCTTCTGGATTAGGAGTGCGCTCATTATAAGACCTCGCCCGCTCTGGCGAGGTTTTGATGGTCTAGTTTTCTCTCACAT
>JAJEAQ010000354.1 GCA_022822685.1 Trichodesmium sp. jk18x7bins.61 | reverse complement strand
CTAATACTGGTTGATATAAATCACTAGCATAAGGAGGGTCAAAATAAATCAAATCAAACTGCTGGCCAACTAGCACTTTTAAACGTTTCAACACATCTCCCCGCAATAGCTGAAATTCTTGGGATGAACTGGCTACTAATTCCCAATTTTGGCGAATCATTGCACAGGCAGGGCTATATTGTTCGATGCCGATAGCTAAGGATGCTCCTCTAGATAAAGCTTCGGCGCCCATAGAACCTATGCCTGCACATATATCGAGCCATCGACATCCAGCTATATCACTCTGCCAAATATTAAATACTGCTTCTCGCACCTTGGCCAAAGTTGGACGAGTTGCTTGTCCCGGTAAAGTTTTTAACTGACGGTTACCATATATTCTTAAATTCATGGTTGCTCTAACTAGCGTAAGGTAAGTTTTGAGAGATGACTTTCCTAACAAAGTTTGACAAAATTTTTAGCCCGGTAGTAGAAGATTTTTCTGGGTGAAACTGTACTGCCATTACGTTGTTTTGCCCTATTGCGGCTGTTACCGTTTGATGACCATGAGTAACTGTTGCAGCTAGAACTTGAGATTCAGTGGGAGCAACATAGTAGGAATGAACAAAATCTACCCAGGATTGAAGAGCTATTCCACTTCATAAGGAATGATCTGACTGAGTTAATTCTAGTTGATTCCAACCCATTTGTGGAATTGTTAGTTCTGGTTCAGATTTAAAGCGACGTACTTTTCCAGTCAGTATTCCTAAACCTGGTTCGTCTCCTTCTTCACTATTTTAAAACAATATTTGCCTGCCTAAACATATACCTAAAAAAGGCTTGCCGGAGCTAATAAATTGTTTAATTGGAACTTCGAGGTGACGCGATCGCAAATGCTCCATAGCTGGTTCGAAAGAGCCTACTCCTGGTAGAATAACTGTATCAGCTTTTTCTATTTCTGTTGGGGAATCTGTATTTTTTGGAGTTGCACCTGCTTTTTCTAAACCTTTACAGACTGAGTGCAAGTTACCAATGCCACAGTCTATAACTGCAATGATTGACATTAATTTGTTCTCCTCAGTTTGTATTTTGCAGCTCTAATATTTTATAGCAATGTCATTAGTTTTGCTACATCCATCTGGCTGAAAGTCATCAGTAGTGCGAGCATCTTGCTCTTGTGCTTGAGTGAGTAGTTGCGCTAACTACATATAACTTGGGACATCACATACAAGGTAAAGTGGGCAAGCCACCCTAATTTTTTTATTACCCCACATACAGCAGATTGCAGTTAAATTAGGTACAGTAATATTAAATGTATCAGTTAATCAATAGTTAGGCTTAGAATTCCCAAAGCATTCACTTCAAATTGTTTGCGAATACTCTCGAAATCTAAATTATCAAGATGGTTTCTTTCGACAATTCCAGTATTATTAATTAATATATCTAATTTTACCTCTTGCAGACGCTTAACCAGGCCTGCGATATCTGGCTCGGAAGTAAGATCTACTTCTGTTTCTATATGTAATCCCCACTTTTATAATTCTAGACTAGACTGGCGACAAACAGCTATTACAGTGTCACCTTTACCATGAACTTGCTTACATAACTCTTGCCCAATACCCCGATTAGCTCCTGTAATTAAATAAGTCGCCATAGTTATTACTCCTATATTGAATGACAAAATTTAGGTTTTACTATAACATCAAAATCTATGTTTTTGATCAAAATATTTTCATGTATAAAGAATTTATCCAGAAAATTATACAGTCAATTTTATTACCAATATTAGCAGTATTTGCAGCATTGTTAATGGGGGCAGGTTTAATGATTTTAGCAGGAACTAATCCTGTAAATGCCTATAGTGCTTTGTCTCAAGAATCTCTAACGACTTACTTTGGATTTAGCGATACCTTGAGCAAAACTACACCATTATTATTAGCAAGTTTAGGTATATTGGTAGGGTTGCGAGCTGGTTTATTTAATCTCGGCGGGGAAGGGCAAATTTATATGGGTGGTTTGGGAAGTGTGGCGATCGCTCTATATTTTCCTGGTTGGCCAATCTGGATTCATTTACCTCTAGCATTGTTGGCTGGTTTTCTCTTGGGAGGATTGTGGGGAGCGATCGCTGGTTATCTCAAAGTTTCTCGTGGTTTAAATGAGGTGCTGACTACTCTGCTACTAAATTATATTGCTCAAAATTTTGTCAACTACATGGTTAATGAACCACTGATTGCACCAGGTGCCCCTAGCCCCTATGCACCTCTGATTGCTGCATCAGCCCGTTTACCAATTATTTTGCCTAAAACTCAAGCCCACGCCGGAATTTTATTAGGGTTAGCTATTGCTGTCATTCTAGCGGTGGTGTTGTCGTTTACAGCTTTTGGTTATCAAGTTGATGCTGTGGGGCAAAATCCGATAGCAGTTCGTTACGCTGGAATTTCTATTAATAAGACGATTCTGGGAGTGATGGGGTTATCGGGTGGGTTGGCAGGATTGGCAGGGAGTGCGGAGGTTTTAGGAGCAAAGTATCGACTGTTTTAAAATTTTTCTCCTGGTTATGGTTTTGATGCGATCGCTATTGCTTTATTAAGTCGGGGCAACCCACTAGCAGTAGTATTAACAGCTCTATTTTTCGGGGCTCTCAGAAGTGGGGCTAATGTGATGCAGCGCAGTGCCGGGATATCAATAACTATTATTTACGCTATTCAAGATTTTACCATATTATTTTTGGCAATCAGTCTGGCATTTGAGTATAAAATCAAGATATTTAACCGACTTGTCGCTAGATAAATAGCTCTGTAGGGTGGGCAAATATCAACAACTTGCGGCCGAGGCAAGAGGCAAGAGGCAAGAGGCAAGAGGCAAAAGTACTGCAAGAATTTGGTTTCTATTGCCTGTTGCCTTTTGGCCTTTGGCCTTTAAACTGATTTACTATAGATATTCCCAACTCAAAATTTGCCCACCTGACATATTCTGTAGCAAACAGTTATTAACATAATACCTGTAGCAAACATTTAGCCAAAATGAAGACAGCAAATATTGACTTTTTTCTGATTATTCATCTGCCACAATTCGACTTTCTGTGCCTCTAGCTTTTGCGGCTTTAGGTGGATTATTTTCTGAACGCTCTGGGGTACTCAATATTGGTTTAGAAGGAATGTTGTTAACAGGGGCTTTTGTTAGTGCTGCTGTTTCTATTACTACTGGAAATGTTGGGATGGGAACGTTAATAGCAGTTTTAGCGGGAGGTATTTTAGGCTTAATTCATGCCTATCTTTGTGTGAGTTTAAGAGTGAATCAAGTAGTCTCAAGTTTTGCCATCAAAGCAGCATCAGGATTAACTGCTTATGGTGCTAGAGTATTATTTGACAGTGGTACAATTGCTCTTCCCAGTATTGGAACTGTCAATTTGTTGAGATTAAAAGATTTACCTATTTTAGGAATCTTTTTCAATCAAGATCTATTATTTTATTTGCTTTTGTTGTTAATTCCCATTTGTACTTATCTGATTTTTAATACTACTTGGGGCTTGGCTTTAAGAGCTGTTGGTGAATATCCCCAAGCTGCTGCAACAGCCGGAATTTATGTGAGTTTAGTACGTTATTTGAGTGTGGTTTTTAGTGGGTGTTTGGCAAGTTTGGGCGGAGTTTATTTAGCATTAGTTCATGTGAATTTTTTTTACTGAAGGTATGAGTAGTGGTAAAGGTTTTATTGCTTTGGCAGCGATAATATTTGGTAGATGGCATCCAGTTAATACTGTTTTAGTTTGTTTACTATTTGGAGCAACAGAAGCTTTGCAGTTAAGGGTGCAAGCTTTTAATTTAAATATTCCCTATCAATTTTTGCAGATGTTGCCTTATGCGATCGCTCTATTAGCTTTAATTGGTTTGGCGGGTAAATCTACTCCTCCTGCTGCTTTGGGAAAGGTATACTTTAAAGAATGAGTTAAAAATCGCTGATGGATAATCCAAATTTTCAAATATATTGCTACACAGTTTTTGTTGTTAGGAGTTGGTTAGTGGGGATTCTATTGTAACTATCTTTATTTAACTTGCCTGGCGAGAAAATAAGCCCTCTCCTAATCAAGTCGCCTCAGAATCACAGCCCCAGATACACATTAGGTATTTAGCAGACGTTATCGTAGAACCAACTCCAAACAACCAAACAACCAACATACAAACACAAATTCAAACCCCATAAACACCCTTCATGTAGGGAGATGCCGAAAAAAGTAACTATTCTTAGGAGGCGCGGAGTTAGGAATTAGGAGTTAGGAGTTAGGAGCCGTGGAATTAGTCGCCGCGGGAAAGAGCAGTCGGCGCTCCGGGCAGGGGCCGAATTACTGGTAGGGCAGAAGGGGAGAGAATTAGCCCCTACTCCCTACTCCCTACTCCCAATTCCCATACTAACTAGCTCAAAATCACCACAAAGCAATATAAATCAGCAGAAAAATCGAATTAGAATCAA